>DATIQP010000298.1:0-2153 GCA_035470765.1 Polyangiaceae bacterium
CGCGATCGGCGAACGTGTGCTTCACGCGACGGTCCTCGAGCGAGTGAAAGCTGATGACGGAGGCGACGCCGCCCGGCGCGATCAACGCCGGCAGCGCGGCGAGCAGGCGATCGATCTCCCCGAGCTCGTCGTTCACGGCGATGCGCAGCGCTTGGAAGGTGCGCGTGGCCGGGTCGACGCCGCCGACGCGCATCGGCCCCACCGCGCGGACGATGGCGCGCCGGAGATCGAGCGTCGAAGCGAGCTCGCCGTCGCGCTCCGCGCGCTTGATGCTCCGCGCGATGCGACGCGACCTTCGCTCGTCGCCCATGTGGAAGATGACGTCCGCCAGCTCTTCCTCGCTGCTGCGCTCGATGAGCTCCAACGCCGTCTCTCCGCGCGTCGGGTCCATGCGCATGTCGAGCGGGCCCTCGTGGCGGAAGCTCATCCCGCGCGTCGGCTCGTCGATCTGCGGCGAGCTCACGCCGAGGTCGGCGCACAGCCCGTCGACCTTCGAGACGCCGCGCGCCGCGAGCTCTTCGGCGATGCTCCCGAAGGGCGCGTGGATGAAGGCGACGCGATCGCCGAACGGCGCGAGCCGCTCGCGGGCGGCCTCGAGCGCGACGGGATCGCGATCGACGGCGAAGAGCCGCGTGCGCGGCGCCGCGGCGAGGATCGCCTCGGCGTGGCCTCCGCCTCCCACCGTCGCGTCGACGTAGACTCCCCCTTCGCGCGGCCCGATCGCCGCCACGACCTCGGCCTTCATCACGGTCGCGTGCGAGAAACCCATGCGCTCGCCTTCCTCGGCCCATACCCACTCGGCCGCCAGCGCGTCCATCCCCGGCAGCGAGAGCTGCGGCTCGAACGAGTGTTCCGCGGCCCGCGACGCGATCGCCGGGTTCGCCGCCTTCAGCGCGGACACGGTCATAGCCCGAGCTCCGCGAGGCGCGCCGCCATCTGCGCGCGCTCTTCGTCGGACGCGATCTCGGTGTGGTCGCGCCACATCTGCTTGTCCCAGAGCTCGGCGTAACGCCCGGCGCCCGCCCAGAGCACTTCCTTGCTCAGCTTGCCGTGGTCGCGCAGCGTCGGCGGCACGAGCACGCGACCCGAGTCGTCGACCTCGCACTCGACCGCGCCCGAGACGTAGATGCGGCGAAGCTTCTGGACCGCGCGATCGAACTGCGACAGCTTCGAGATCTTCTCCTCGAAGCCCAGCCACTCCGGCATCGTGTAGGCGACGAGGCACGGGTCGAGGCTGCTCGTGAGCACGATGCGGCGCTCGCCGATCGCGGCGAGCACCTCGCGGTACTTCGCCGGCAGGCTCGTGCGGCCCTTCTGGTCGATGGTGTGCTCGTACCGACCGCGAAACATCTACGACGGCGCCTCGTCTCGTTTACCCGCGCGGATCAGCCTTGGCACTTTTTGCCACTTCTTCCCACGCATCTTGCACGGTATGGAAAAGGCACCCACCCTGTCAATAATTCGAAGGCGCCAAACCGCGAAAATCGTGGAGTCTTTTGGTCAGGGTGATCGCCCGAACAGGCTGAACGGGCGTCCCCCCTCCGCCGAAAGGGTGGGTAGCAGGCCCCGGGCGGCGGGCTTAGGTTCAACCGACGATGACGCGATCCCGGACGGTTCGAAGGCAGCTCGAGCGCGAGCAGCGCAAGCTGGATGACGCGCGCTGGAAGCTCGCCCTGCTGCAGGTCGGCTTCCACCCGTCGCGGCCCCTCGAGGTGGAGTCGGCGTCGCAAATCGAGCCGATGGTGCGCGGCATGCGATGTCCGGTGTGCGACGTGGGCTTCCACGTGCTCGAGCACACGGCGAGCGCCTCGGGGCGCAAGGTGGCCGCGCGCTGCCCGCAGTGCGGGAGAAGCCCGCACCTCTACTTCGTGATCCACCCCGCGCTGGCGAACTGAGCCCACCATGAATGACAAGAGCGTGAGCGAGGCCGCCTACTGGGAGACCGCGTACGGCGAGGCCAGGGACGGCTGGGAGCTCGGCAAAGCGACGCCGCCGATCGTCCGCGCCCTGCGGAGCCTCCCGCCCGGCAAGAGCGCCCTCGTGATGGGGTGCGGTCGCGGCCACGAGGCGCGCGCCGCCGCGGCGGCGGGCTGGGGGCGCGTCGTGGGCGTCGACTTCGCCGAGAGCGCGAGGCGCGAGGCCGAGCGGCTGAC
>DATIQP010000299.1:0-2381 GCA_035470765.1 Polyangiaceae bacterium
GTAGACGGGGCCGAGCGGCGCGACCTTCTGCATGATGTCGCGCCGGCCGCCGTAGGCCGCGAGCGGGAGGCCGCCGCCGACGATCTTGCCGAGCGTGGTCATGTCGGGGCGGAGGCCGGTGCGGCCCTGCATGCCGCCGCGGTGGACGCGCGAGCCGGTCATGACCTCGTCGAAGATGGAGACGGCTCCGTGTACTTTGCACACGTCGAGGATCGCCTCGAGGAAGCCGGGGGCGGGCGGCACGCAGCCCATGTTGCCGACGACGGGCTCGACGATGACGGCGGCGATCTCCTTGCCGCGCGACTCGAAGAGGGCGCGGAGCGCGGCCTCGTCGTTGTACGGGAGGGTGATGGTGGCGTTGGCCGTCGCGGCGGGGACGCCGGCGGAGTCGGGGACGCCGAAGGTGGCGAGGCCGCTGCCGGCCTTGACGAGGAGGAAGTCGGCGTGGCCGTGGTAGCAGCCCTCGAACTTGACGATGGCGTCGCGGCCCGTGAAGCCGCGCGCGACGCGCAGCGCGGCCATGGTGGCCTCGGTGCCGCTCGAGACGGCGCGCAGCATCTCCAGCGACGGGTAGAGCTGCTGGAGCTGCTCGGCGTAGCGGACCTCCAGCGCCGTCGGCGCGCCGTAGCTCGTCCCGCGCTCGGCGGCTGCGGTGAGGGCGGCGACGACGTCGGGGTGGGCGTGGCCGAGGATCATCGGGCCCCACGAGCCGACGTAATCCGTGTACTTTACATCATCCTCGTCCCAGAGGTACGCGCCCTTGGCGCGCGCGATGAACGGCGGCTCGCCGCCGACGGCGCGGAAGGCGCGCACGGGGCTGTTGACGCCGCCCGGGATGGCGCGCTGTGCGCGCGCGAAGAGCTCCTTGGATTTCGGACCGGCCATGTGGGTGAGGCGCAGTAAAGCGCCGAACTCACCGCCCTCCAAGCCCGCTCCGCGTTCGCCTCAGCCGAATTGCACCGACCGCTTCGTGAACGATCCGTAGGTGAAGCCCGCGATCGGGAACGACACGGGCTCGGCGCGATCGATCGACGCACCCAGGGCGACGGCGACCGGGACGAAGTGCTCGTGCGTCGGCAGCGCCATGCGCACGCCGGGCGCAGCTTCGCGGTACTTGGCGAGCGCGTCGACGTCGCGGCGCTCGAGGACGGTCTTGGCCCACTCGTCGAACTCGCTCGCCCACGACGGCGGCGGTCCGCCCTCCCACTGGATGGCGCGCATGTTGTGGGTGAGAAAACCGCTGCCGACGAGCAGCACGCCCTCTTCCCGCAGCGGGGCGAGCGCGCGGCCGAGGGCGACGAGCTTGGCCGGGTCCATGGTCGGGATGGAGATCTGCAGGACGGGCACGTCGGCCTTCGGGTACATGGCGACGAGCGGGACGTAGGCGCCGTGGTCGAGGCCCCGCGCCTCGTCGCTCGCGACGGGCTGCGACGGCGAGAGGAGCGACCGCACGCGCGCGGCGAGCTCCGGCGCGCCGGGCGCGGCGTACCGGACCTGAGAGTAGCGCTCCGGGAAACCGTAGAAATCGTAGACCAGCGGGACCGTGCGCGGCGCGCCCAGCGTGACGGGCGCGTCCACCCAGTGCGCCGAGATCATGAGCACGGCCTCGGGCCTCGGCATCGCGGCGGCCCAGGCGCCGAGCTCGGAGACCCACTGCGCGTCGTCGAGCAGGAGCGGCGAGCCGTGCGCGAGGAAGATGCTCGGCATGCCTTTGCGTGCGGGCTTGGAGCTCTGAGCGGACATGGGCGCGCCTCTCTCTTCGTGGCAGCGGCAGCCGGCGAGAGCAGCCGCTCCCGCCGCCGCGAGCAGACGCAACGCGGATCGCCGATGCACGCGCTCAAGATAACCCCGCCCGCAGCGACCACAATCGCGCCGGGCGGCAACGGGGCGTTGCCTCTCGCGCGACAATCCGCCTGCTGCCTCCCGGCTGAGGTCGATATTTGGCGGTGTCGGCACCGGTCGGCGCCTGCTACTTTGCGGGGCGCGCATGTTCCGATTGAAGACGGTCCGGCAGAAGCTCCTGGCGCTCGTCGCGATGTCGCTCGCGGTGACCCTCGCGATGCTGCCGGTGCTGGGATGGCTGCTCAAGCAGCAGCTGCTCGAGGAGGCGAACGACCGGGTCAAGAACGCGCGCAAGGCCTACATCGTCGAGCTCGAGGACCGCATCGTCGTCCTGAACCTCGCGGCGAACATGCTCGCCGCCAACTCCGACGTGGAGCGCGCCATCCGCGAGGGCGACAACAAGACCGCCGAGGGCGTCTGCTCCACGTTCGCGAAGCTGTACCCGGACATCGACGTCGTCTTCTTGAAGAAGGACGGCTCGCGCGTCGCGCGCATCGGCTGCGACGACGACAACATCTCGACGCTCGTCGACCGGCACA
>DATIQP010000300.1:0-4389 GCA_035470765.1 Polyangiaceae bacterium
ACGTCCTCAAGTAGGCCGAGCTGGCGTGGCAGTTGCACGTCTACCGTGCACGAGGTCCGTCATGATGATCGGGTTGATCGTGGGATTGGCATTCCTCCTCGTCGCCTGGCGCGTCTTCAGCTCGAAGCCCGAGAACGTGGAGTCGAACGAGGAGAAGCTCGAGCGCGAGCACGAGAGCGGGCTCATCGACGACGAGGAGTACATCCACAAGAAGGCCGCGTTGCCCCACTGAGCGACAGAGGCCACGTCACGCTCGGGGTCGAGCTACACTGGGCTCGTGGCTGAGCCTCTGATGGTCATCGACCGTTACGCCCTCTACGACCCGATCGCGTCGGGCGGGATGGGGACGGTACACCTCGGCCGCGTGCTCGGCTCGGTCGGCTTCACGCGCACGGTGGCGATCAAGCGCCTCCGGTCGCAGTACGCCGCGAACCCCTCGTTCGTCTCCAGCTTCGTCGACGAGGCACGCCTCACCGCGCGGGTGCGTCACCCGAACGTCGTCCCGCCGCTCGACGTCGTCGCGACCGGCGGCGAGCTGTTCCTCGTCATGGAGTACGTCCACGGCGAGACCGCCTCCGCGCTCGCCAGGGCGCTCGCGTCGCGGGGGAACGAGCGCGCGCCGATGCGCGTCGTGGTCTCGATCATGGTGGGCGTGCTGTTGGGGCTGCACGCGGCCCACGACGCCCGCAACGAGGAGGGCGAGCCGCTGCGGATCGTGCACCGCGACGTCTCGCCGCAGAACATCATCATCGGCGCGGACGGCCACGCGCGCGTCCTCGATTTCGGCATCGCCAAGGCGACTCGCCGCTTGAACTCGACGAGGAAGGACGACCCCAGCGTCAAGGGGAAGATCGCATACCTCTCGCCCGAGCAAGCCAACGGGCAGCCGGTCGATCAGCGGACCGACGTCCACGCGGCGTCCATCGTGCTCTGGGAGATGCTGACGGGGCGCCGTCTGTACTCGCCCGACGATCCGCACGCCACGTTCCGCGCGATCGTCGAGGGTCGCCACGCAGCGCCGAGCGCCCACGCCTCCGAGGTGCCCCGCAAGCTCGACGCGATCGTGCTCCGCGGCCTCGCGGCGAATCCGAACGACCGGTGGCCCACGGCGAGGGCGATGGCCATCGCCCTCGAGGACTGCGTCCCGCCGGCCACGGCTTCGCAGGTCGGGGCGTGGATCGGCGCGGCCGCGGGCCAGATGCTCGCGACGCGCGCGGCCGCCGTCGCGGAGATGGAGAGCGAGATCACGACGCAGCGGCTGAGCGCCGTGCTCGGTGAGATAAGCTCGACCGCCAGGCCGGAGCCCGAGCCGATCGCGTCGGACGAGCCGACGCGCCGCGGGCCCCGCTGAGCGGCGGCGTCAACCGGGGAAGTCCGGGAACGGCAAGGCGGGCGCGAGGCGCGCGGTGAAGTGCCGCAGCACGGCCGGCGTCGAGACGATGCGCATCGCCGGGAGCTTCTCGCGGACGCGGGCCACGTCCTCGGCGACGGCCACGACCCAGTCGACGTGGCTCTGCGTGTAGACGCGCCGCGGGAGTGCGAGGCGCACGAGCTGCCGCCGCTCGCCGGAGCCGAACATCAGGTTCCCGATCTCGCACGCGCGGACGCCGCCGGCGAGATAGAGCGCGCAGGCGAGCGACTGGCCGGGCAGGTCGTCCGGAGCGAGGTGGCCGAGCGCGGCGCCGGCGTCGACGTAGACGGCGTGCGCGGCCACGGGCTTGACCACCGGCCAGCCCGCAGCCTCGAGCGCCCGCGCGAGGTAGGCGGAAGCGGCGAAGCGATACTCGAGATACGCCTCGTCGAGCACCTCGTGCAGGCCCTGGGCCACCGCCTCGAGATCGCGCCCGGCGAGGCCGCCGTAGGTCGGGAACCCCTCGGTGCGCACGAGGTCGTTGCGGATGCGTTCGGCGAGGTCGGGATCGCGCACGCCGAGCAACCCGCCGATGTTGACGATCGCGTCCTTCTTCGCGCTCATCGTGAAGGCGTCGGCGAGATCGAACATCTCGCGCGCGATGGCGGGAAGATCGCGCCGGCGCTGGGTGGGCTCGTCGCGGCGAATGGCCCACGCGTTCTCGGCGAAGCGGCACGCGTCGAGCACCACCATGACGCCGGCCTTGCGGCAGATCTCCGAGGCCGCGCGGAGGTTCGAGAGCGGGACGGCCTGTCCGCCGAGGGCGTTGTTCGTCACCGTCATGACGACGAAGGCGACCTCGGAGGCGCGCGCGCTCAGGAGCTCGGCCAGCTTGTCGAGGTCGATGCCTCCGCAGAGCGGCGACCCCTGCTCGAGCGCCGCGTGATCGGGAATGTCGAGCCCCGTCGCGCCGGCCGCTTCGATGTTGGCTCGCGTGGTGTCGAACAGGCCGTTGGACGCCACGACGCGGCCCTTCATCGGCACGACGTTGCACAGGATGCGCTCCGCCGCGCGGCCCTGGTGGGTCGGGACGACGAAGGGCATTCCGGTGAGGTCTCGGGCCGCCTTCTCGAACCGGAAGAAACTCCGGGCGCCGGCGTACGACTCGTCGCCGCGCATCATCGCGGCCCACTGCTCCGCGCTCATCGCGCCGGTGCCGGAGTCGGTGAGCAGATCGATGATCACGTCGTCGGCGTGCAGGCCGAACAGGTTGTAGCCGGCGTGCTCCAAGAGCTCGTGACGCTCTGCGGCGGTGGTCACGCGGATGGGCTCGACGACCTTGATGCGGAACGGTTCGATGATGGGTCTGGGCACGGGGCCATATGTGCGACTGCCGAGTCACGGGGGCCATGACAAATCGCATTCCACGATCCCCGGCCCGGCCTCAGCATGAAGGCGATGACGGTCGCGACCGCCCAGAGCCGCCCGTTCGCCGCCGCGCAGCTGGCCGTGGCGCGCGCGGAGCAGGGCGAGGCGGTGGCCGTGGAGCTCGAGGCGCCGGCCCGGCCGGTGCTCGAACGACTCATCGACGGGGGCGCGCTGCGGCGCGCGCTCTTGCTGATCGAGCGCGACGGACAGCACGCGCGCATCGCCGCGCGGCCCCGCAGGGCCGGGGGCGCGACCACCATCACCGAGCTGTTCGAGGAGGACCACCGCCGCATCGACGAGCTCGCGGCCGAGCTGCGCAAGGTCGCCCCCAAGGACGCCATGCGTGCGATCGTCCTCGCCAACCTGCTGACGTTCGGCCTGCGCCGCCACGTCCGCATCGAGGAGGCCCTCGTGCTCCCCCTGCACGCGGCGCGCACGCGCTACGCGGCGACCTCGGAGTTCATGCGCGAGGAGCACAAGGCCATCCTCGCGTACGTCGATCGCCTCGAGCGCGAGGCCGACGCGCTGCGCCTCGCCTCGCGGCGCGACGCCACGGTCTCGCGGCTGCTCGACGCCGAGGCGGGCCTGGCGGCGATCCTGGCCGACCACAACGTGAAGGAGGAGAAACACCTCTTCCCGCTGTTGGATCACACCACGCCGCGCGCCGCGCGCGAGCCGCTCCTGCGGCAAATCGTGATCTACTGACTCCGACCGATCAGAACTGGATGGTCCGCTCCTGCACGGCGAGCCCGCGCAGATCCTGGCGGGGGCGGTAGAACTCCCGCCACAGGTAGAGATAGCCCTCGAGCAGGCGCTCCGGCGTCATGTTCTTGGGGCGGAAGGTGACGTTCGCGTCGTTGTACAGAGACCAGTTCTCCGTCAGGATGCGGCCCTCTGCGGAGAGCGTGCGGAAGGACGGCGTGCCGGGGTACGGCGTGAGGATCGCGAACTCCGCCTTGCGGATCTTCGCCTCGTCGGCGAACTCCAGCATGCGATCGAAGACGCCCTCGTCGTCGTCGTCGTTGCCGACCAGAAACGACGTGTACGGCTCGATACCGTGATCGAACGATTTCTTCACGGAGTCGAGCGCCTGCTGGCGGGCCTTGGGATGCCTGCCGGTGAACGCCTCGCGCGTGATCGGGTCGAAGCCGCCGACCAGGTAGAACATCTTGATGCCCGACGCCCGCATCCTGGCGAGGATGTCGTCCTTGGTGGCGAGGATCATCGGCATGCTGACGCCGAGGTAGCTGACGGGCGCGGCGCGCTCCGCGAAGGCCTCGAGGACCTTCATGAAGCGCTTGTTCGCGGCGAAGAAGAACGCCGTGTCCTCGGTGAAGGAGCCGAGCTTGCCGTGCGCAGCGAGGGCCTGGATCTGCCCCACGACGTGGGCCGTGTCGAAGTAGCGCTGCTTGCGCCCCATGACGGTCGGCAGGGCGCACGCAAAGCAGCTCAGCGGGCAGCCGCGCGAGGTCTGGACGGGGTAGTCGTCGGGCGTGAAGGCGCCGCCTTCCTTGGCGATGTAGAGGTCGACGCGCGGCAGCGGCAGCGTCGACAGGTCGACCATCGTGGTCTCGGCGTAGCGCGGCTTGAGCTCGCCCTTCTCGTAGTCC
>DATIQP010000301.1:0-17843 GCA_035470765.1 Polyangiaceae bacterium
GGCCTCGGGTTTGGTTGACACCATCGTCCCGGCCCCGCTAGCGTCCGCTAAGTAGATGAGGCGCGCCATCCTTTGCTTCCTCGTTGTGGGGGGCGTCTCCGCGTACGGGAATCGCGCGCGGGCCGACGAGCCCATCGCAGCGACCGAGCCGCACCTGCTCGACGAGACCGCCGAGGTGACGACGGTCGTCGACGCCTTCGACCACGACGACCCCTTCGACCTGCACATCTGGGCGGGCTTCAGCCAGACGTGGAAGCGGGCCGACATCCACCGCGAGACCGAGCTGAACCAGCCCGGCCTGAGCACGGGCGGCTTCGCGGCGAACACCGAGAACATCGCGAAGTACAGCCAGGACATCAGCGTCCTCAACGTCGGCGCCGACATCGGCATCTTCCGCGATCTCGCCTTGTCCTTCCGGCTGCCCATCATCCTCGGCGACTCGCAGAGCCTCGCTGACCTCGACGGCTCGTCGAAGAACCCGCAGCGCTACGCGGATCCGACGGGCACCCAGCTGTTTTCGGTCCCGTTCACCAGCCCCACCCGCAGCGGCATCGACTACTTCGCCGTCGGCCTGAACTGGGCGCCGGTCAATCAGCAGCGCGACTACACCAAGCCGACGTGGCTCCTCGGCGTCGAGGGCCGATTCGGCATCGGCGATCCTCTTCACGCTTGCAACGCGACCGCCGGCGGCACGCCCCAGTGTCCCGACCCGGCGGGCGCAGGGCCGAACCGCACGCCCGGCGTGAGCCGCGCGATGTACAGCGTGGACGCGAAGACCATCATCTCGCGCCGCTTCGGCTACGTGGAGCCCTACACCGGGATCGAGGCGCTCTTCGAGTTCCCTCGCTCGGACAGCGACTTCGGCGCGACGAACATCCGCGGCGCCCTCGTGAGCACGCCGCCGATCGTCGGCACGTTCACCATCGGCCTCGAGGTGATCCCGTGGGAGCGCCGCGAGGCCTTCCAGCGGCTCGTGTTCGACCTGCGCGTGCAGGGCATCTACAACTCGCCCGGCCGCGAGTACTCGGAGCTGTTCGACGCGCTCGGCTCGACGACCGCGCCGACGCTGCGCAACCCGAATCCGAGCGGCTGGGTCGCCGGCCCGGGCGGCAGCAGCGTCGCCGACCCGAACTCGCAAAAGGTGTACTTTACAGGCATCACCGACCAGGCCGGCTACGGCGCGTTCGCGGCGCAGGCGAGCGTGACGTGGATGGCGGGCGAGTACGTGAAGTTCAACCTCGGCGGCGGCGTGCGCGTCAACCAGTCGCACACCATCACCGCGGCCGACCCGTGCAACCCGAACATCACCGCGGACCCGACCACGTCGGGCCCATGTCGCACGACGAGCGGCCAGATCACGGGCGTCCCCGACCCGAACTTCCGCGCCGTGCTCGACTCGCCCGGGCGGCGCTTCTTCGTCGACAACACGGTGATCGGTCAGCTGATGCTCACCGGCACCGTGATGTTCTGACCGCGACCAAAGCCGCGCCGGCGGCGCCGCCGCCCCGTCGCCTCAGAGGTAGGGGATCGCACGAGGCGACAGCACCTGGCTCGGGGAGTTGGACGTGCCGACCACCTGAGCGCTCGCGTTGATGCCCCAGCACGAGACGACACCCGAGGCGTCGCGAGCGCACGTGTGGTTGGAGCCCGCGGAGATGGACGTGATGCCGCTCAGCGTGCCGGCGACGTAGACCCCGTGGGCGGTCCCGGTGGTGTTGCCGTTGCCGAGCTCACCGTTCGCGTCGTAGCCGAAGCAGACGACGGTGTGATCGCCCCGGACGACGCATGTGTGGTCGTAGCCCGCGGCGACCGCGAGCGCGCCGTTCAGCGGCGTCCTGTCGGTGTCGACGGCTCGAATGGGGGTAGAGGTCCACGCGCCGCTCATGCCGTTCAGCTGGCCGAAGAAGTCGTCCCCCAGGCACCAGACGGCGCCGCTGTCGTCGAGCGCGCACATGTGGCTGCCCCCGATCGCCACCGCGGCGACGTTCGACAGTCCGCTGACGGGGTTGAGGGCGAAGTTGGGGCTGGCGCCGCCGAGGACGCCGCCGTTCTTCATCACCACCGCCAGCCTGTACGCGGAGAACGGCCCCATGGCGATGGACCTCGCGCCGCTCTCCAGGACCCTGCGCGCCGAGGTGTCGCCGCCGCTCCAGCAGGAGACGGCCTCGCCCTGGAGCGCGCAGAACTCGTTGTACGTCGCGGCGATCTGCGTGACGCCGGACGTGAGGTTGCTGATCGGCGTCGTCACGCCGCCGGCGTAGTTGGGCGAGCGGCAGCTCACCGCGCCCGCCGTGCTCACGATGCACAAGCCCCGGTACGAGTCATCGGCGACGACCGCGACGACGTCGCGCATGTTCCAGACGCCCGTACTGGTGATGTTCTGGAAGTGCGCCATCGCGGTCGCGACGTCCCCCCAGCAGTACGCGCGATTGCCCGTGATCGTGGCACAGCCGGAGCTCTGCGCGGCGCGGATGGAGGTCGCCGGGCCGTCGTAGATCGTGCCCTGGATCGGGATGGACACGGGCAGCGATCTGCACAGAGGCGTGCTCGACGGAACGCCGATGCCTGCAGTGGAATCGAGCGGCCCCAGCGTGCCGCCGAGCGCCGTCCAGACGTACTGCTGGTTCGCACCGCCCGCGATCAGGATCGGCTCCGCGGTGGGGCCTAGCGAGAGCTGGCTCGGGTCGTAGAAGAACGAGACCGGCGCGGACACGTTGCCGAGGTTGTTCACCGTCTGCGCCCGTGTGTCGCCCACCTTGGCGTGGGTGCCGTAGGCGAGCTGCGGCGGCGTGAGGGTGAAGATCACACCTCGAGCCGTCTGATCGAGCGCGACGGCGTGCGGCACGTCGCCTTGAGCGTCCGTCGTCAGCGTGATGGTGGCGCCATAGAGGTTCGCCGTGACGTCGGAGGGGAAGGGGATCGGATGGGGGACCACGGTCACGAGCTGCTGCGTGCCCGGTTGCAGCAGCCCGCCCAACGGGGAAATCGAGTACGGCGCGCCATTGCCGAGCGCGGCTGCCCAGGTGAGCGTCGCGGTGCCGGTGTTGCCCACCGTGAACGTTTGCGTGAGCGCGGTCTTGCCGCAGTCCGTGAGGCCGAAGTCGATCGTGCCTGGCGAGTACACGAGCGCGCCGTTGGTGCCCTGCCCCTTCAGATGGATGCTCGTCGCCGACGCGCCGCACACGCCCGCGCCTGTGACCTGGACGGTCGCGGAGGACGAGGTCGCCAGTGTGCTGGTCGCCATGAAGCGCGCCTTGAGGCCTGTCATCGATGCGCCCGCGGCGACGGTGGCTGCCGCCGGCGAGCCCGGCCAGTCCAGGGTGAACTGGCCGTCGGTCGGTGCCGAGAGGCCGACGATCGCGTCCTGGTTGCCCGTGTTCGTGAGCACCAGCGCGATGTCGGGCGCCTGCTTGCTCACCGTGTAGACGCCGAAGTCGGCGATCGCGGGCGTGAGCACGATCGTCGCGCCCCTCGCCGACATCGACACGGGGATGTGGGTGCTCGACATCGACGGATCGCTCGTCGTGACCACCAACGTCGTGAGGTACTGCTGGCCGGCGACCGCGCGGGACGGCACGGGATTCGGCGTCACGGTGATCGTCGCCGTCGCGCCTCCCTCGAGCGTGCTGCCCGTCGGCCCCGCGAGCCGGAACGCGTCGGTCGTGTCGAGCGTCGCGGACCAGGTGAGCTGGCCGCCGCCGCTGTTCTGGATGGTGAACGTCTTCGCCGCGAGCGCGGCTGCCCCGCACTCCGCCCCGCCAAAGTCGAGGGCCGTCGCGGAAATGACCGCTTTCGGTGCGGCCGGTTCGGCGTCCACCGCGACGTCCGGCGCTCCGGCCCCGCCGTCCGCCACCCCTGCGCTCTCGTTGCAGCCCGCCACGAGCGCGCCGACCAGCATCGCGGCTGCGGAGTAGAAGGCGGGCGGCGGCGCGGGGAAAGACCGAGCGTGCATGAGACGACCTCGTGAGTTCGTTCGATGACGCACACCATCGAGCGAAACGCGTGCCACGCGGTCCACGTTTCCGGCCGCGGATGAAACGCGCAGAAGAGCAGTTCGGCAAAGGCGCGCCACCTGCCCGGATTGCGTGGCTCGGACGTGGACGCGTCACGACGTGGTGAAACGATCAATTGTGCACCTGCAGGGTGCGCCGCAAGGCCTGCCGGAAGCAGCGTTCGGGCCCACCGAAGAGGCGGAACGAAAGACGCCGGCAATCACGAGGCGGAGGCGCGCGGTCCGAACGGCCGCGCGACGCGGCGAGGGGCGGCATGGCCGTTGCCTCGCTCGACAGTCGCGAGGGGGAGACAACCAACGAAAGGCTGGCCATGGAAGGTTTCGTCGAATTCGATGACGTGGCGGAGGAGAAACCGGGAGGCCGTCGCGTGCTCTACGCGGGGCACTACATGCAGCTGGTGCTGACGACGCTCGAACCCGGCGCGGAGAGCGGCGAGGAGGTGCACGAGGATCGGGATCGGTTCTTCTGCGTCGAGGCCGGCAAGGGAGAGCTCGTCATCGACGGCGCGAAGCGGGACATCGCCGCCGACTTCGCGGTGATTGTCCCCGCGGGGGCGCGCCACAACGTGCGCAACGTCGGGCGCGAGCCGCTCAAGCTCTACACGCTCTGCGGTCCGCCGGAACGCGCTCGCAGCGGGCGTCCTTCCAGCCAGACGAGCGAATGAGAGCGGCGCCTCCGGCGCTCAGCGCGGCGGCCTGGCAGCCCGAACCGCTCCGCGGCGCCGCAACAGGACGAGGCCCAGGACCGCCGCGACGGAGAACGCGCTCGGCGGGCCGCTCTGGCCCGTGCTCTGGCAGCCGCCCCACACGGACGGCGGATAGCTCGAGGCCCACGCGTCGACGGCGATGGGAACGGTGACCCGCGGGACGACGTCCCTGCCGTCGAACAGCGCGCCGAGCGTGAGCTGCGACGCGCCGAGCCCGCGCGGCAGCGTGACGAGGAACGTGAACAGGCCCGGCGCCGCGCCGCGCACGATGGGCGGCTGCGGGCTGAGGGGCTGACCGTCGACGAGCGCGACAGGGACGAGGCGCGACGCGTCGAAGAGCGAGGCCTGCGCGTCCTGGGAGGTGCGCAGCTCGAGGATTGCGGTGAGGGGCGTCGAGCCGTCCGCCGTCGCGAAGTCCTCGCTGAGCGTCATCCAGCTCGTCTCCACGGCGGGGAGCGCAGCATTCGGGGAGCTCAGCTCGTCGTATGCCTGCAGCGCGCCGAGCGCGTCCACCTCGCCGGGGCCTGCTTGATCGAAGTACGGCACGAGGCCGCGCGCGCGGTGGGCGCCGGCCTGGAGCAGCGCGCGCACCTCGTCCTGCGTGAGGGTGCGGTCGGCCTGGAACAAGAGCGCGCTGATACCCGTGACCATCGGCGACGACATCGACGTCCCGAGCGCGACGGCGTGCGTGGCGTCCACCTCCATGCATTTCGGGTCGACCTTGCCCGTGCTCTTGCTGGGCGGGCAGTCGGTCGTGAAGATGCTCGTGGGCGAGCCGGGAAGCGCTTGCTGGCTCATCGCGGCCGCGACGACCGCGCCGGGCGCGAGGATGTCCGGCTTCGGGACGCCGCTGAGCGTCGGCCCCGCGCTCGAGAAGTAGCAGACCTCGCCCTGCTGGACTTCCTGGCGCTGCACGTTGCCCTTGGCGTCCAGGAGCGGCAGCCCGCCGGCGGGATCGAGCAGCGGCTCGGTGATGCCGACGGTCTGACCGCCGACGGACTTCCAGCTCGGGCTGTCGACGGAGCACCCCACGCTGATGATGTCCGGAGACGAGGCGGGGAGGTTGACGGTCGCCTCGCGAACGGCGCCGATGAAGTAGGCGGGCGTCGGGCCGGCGAGCTGCGCGTCGCCGAGGCCCGTGAGGTAGAGCTCCGCCATGCCGTGGCCCTGGAGCGTGACCGCGTAGACGCCCTTGGGCCACTTCCCGGTCCACAGGACGATCGCGCCGTGCGACGCGCTCGGGATGGGAGAGTTGGGGATGCCGCTGCCGAAGATGACCCCCGAGCTGTAGTCGCTCGTGTTGCGCGCGGCCTCGTTGCCGTCGGAGATGGGAGAGACCCAGGTGCCGTCAGGGCCGTCGAGGCCGATGTTCATCTCGGCGCCGGGGCGGAGCGTGACCCAGATCTGCACCGCGCCGTTGCTGGAGGCGCCGAACGTCTGAATGGGCACGCGGACGGTGCCGCCCTCGGTGATCGCCACGCTCTGGTGGATGGGGTTGTCGACGATCGAGCCGCTGTTGCCCATGGCCGCGACGACGGCGTGGCCGGGGTGCGACGGGCCGGCGAACGCGGCGATCGACTGCTCCCAGAACGAGGTCCCGTCGTGCGGACCGAAGTCGGTGCCGAGCGAGAAGTTGGCCGCGATCGGGAGGCCCAGCGCGTCGGCCTGAGCGAAGACGAACTGCGCGCCGAGCAGCGTGTCGTCGTTCTCGATCGTCCCCGAGGCGTCGCGCGTGACGCGCGCGATGAAGAGCGTCGCCTTGGGCGCCATGCCGACGTAGGGTCCGCCGCCGCCGTTGCCCGCGGCGATGGACGCGACGTGCGTGCCGTGCCCATTCGGATCGGTGGGGATGATGCCGCCCTTGGCGGCGAGAGCGTCGATCTCGTCGCCGGTGAACACCGCGCCCTGTACCAGCGTGCCGCTCGAGTCCTTGATCCCGTACTGCTTCTCGAGATCGGGGTGCAGGCCGGCGGGCTTCATCGAAAGATCGAGCAGCCACGCGATGCGCGACTTCTTCGTCGTCGGATCGTGGAAATCGGCGAGCGTCGGATCGATCCCCGTGTCGACGATCCCGACGGCGGCGCCGCTCCCGTCGGCGCCACGCTCGTCCCGCGCGAGGCCTGCGCGCGTCCAGATCTGCGCGTTCATGAGGAGCGTGTGCAGCGGCGGCATCACCTCCACCGCGAGCTCGGGGTGCGCGGCGCCGAACGCGAGGACGTCGCCGGGGCTGCCGCGCAGCCGGCCGAGCCCAGGCTGAAATGGGATGAGGCCGTACTCGACCGCAGCGTGACCTTCGGGGATGGCGACGAGCGCACCGACCTGTCCCGACACCGGCGCGAGCACCGACGCCGCCCGCGGCCCGAGCACGCGCACGAGCCCTACCCCGCTCGGCGCCTGCGCCGCCGCGGTGGAGGCCGCGAAGACGATCGCAGCGAAGAGCGAACGGCGCATCCCGGGGACTATAGGACCATTCCCCTTCCCGTTCCCGTTCTCTGTTCCGTATTCGTCTTCTCAGTTCCCGATCAGGCCCCACACCTGCGCGCAGGCGTTCGGGTCCGTGCCCGGAGCGCAGAGCTTGTAGACGTTCTGCTGATCGACGCGGACGATGACGTGCACGTTGCCGGTGCACGACCCTCTGAACTCGAAGTTGTTCATCCCCTCGACCTGGCAGCTCGCGCGCCCGGCGAGCTGGACGATGTGCTGAAGGTCGTTGGTCGGTGCCTGCGACACCACGCGCCACCCGCGCGTGCCGTCCGACCCCGAGATGCCTTCGCCGGCGACCCCCGGCTGCTGGACGACGACCTGCCCCTGCGCCTGGGGCGGGGGCGGCACCGGCTGCGGCTGGTTGTAAACCACGCCCGTCGAGCCGTACGAGCTCGAGTAGGCGCCGCCGCCGTAGTACCCGTAGTAGCCGGCATGCCGCGACCGGGCGTAGCAGCCAGTGGTGAGAAGCAACCCGATACCGATGACGAGCGTCGTGCGCCGCATTGTGAACCCCGTTTTACGGTCCCCGCGCTTTGCAGGGAAAATCGCCGTATTTTCCTTTCTCCGGGGCGAATTTGCAAGGACCGCGCCGGCCCAGCCGCTCGCGGCGGCTCAGACCTCGACGATCGCGAGCGCCGCTCCCGTCCGGAGGCCGGCCGCGCGGATCTGGAGCACCCCGTGCCCTTCTCCCGTGAAGGCCACGACGCGGCGGCTGCCGGAGCCCCGGCTCCTCTGGTGGAAGATGGAGCTGCCGGCGTCGTACAGGCCGCGCCCCCAGCCCGACAGGTGCCCGACCTCGACCCGCGCGTCCGAAAAGACGGTCGGCCCCCGTGACTCGCACGTCGCGAAGACGCGGGCGTCCTCGGAGAGGCTCTTCGCCGACGAGAGGATGTAGGTCGGCAGGTAGCCGCGGTTCTCGACGCTCACCTCGACCCGCCAGCCGCTCTCGCCGACGCGCGTCGTGCGCACCGGCTCGACGCGGAGCTCCGGCGCGAGCGACGCGATGCGCAGGAACATCTTGCTGTGGCGCTCGCAGATGTCGGCGATCATCTCGTACGGCGGGTTGGAGATACCGACGAGCCCGTTCATCCCGCCGACCTCGACCTCGCCGAGCTGCGGGTGCGTCGTCTTCTTCCACGGCCGCATGACGCGGCCCGCGTTCTTGTCGCGATCCCAGCGCGCGAGGGCGAGCAGGTCGTCGCGCGTCAGCACGCGGTAGTGATCGGTGAACGGCTTCTTGCGCGCGATGCCGAGCTGCGCGAACAGGTCCCAGAGCTCGGTCGTGTAGGCGAACGCGCCGCGCTGGTGGTAGGCGAAGTCGACCTCGTCGCCGTGCAGCGGCTTGTCCGGCTCGTAGAGAAAATCGTGGTAGCCGCTCACCGTCGGGTATCCGGTGAATTCCTGGCCCCACGCCTCGAGCTGGTTGTAGAGCGCGAGATCGCTCGGATCCATCTTGGAGTCCGGCGCGTGGCCGAGCGGGCGGATGTGGCAGCCGCCGAAGGTGTGGAGGTTGAGCCACGCGAAGATGTTCGGGTGCGCCGTCGCGAACTCGACGACCGCGCGCGCCTCGGGCTCGCTCGTCGCGAACTTCCCCGCGCCCATCTGCTCGTGCTCGGGGGCCCAGCTCCAGGGGAAGTTTCGGTTCATGTCGGTGTCGTTGTCCGACAGGAAGAACGGGTCCGGGACCGTGACGCCGTCGAAGTGCTCGATGTGGCCCTCGGGCCAGACCTTGTAGAACGGCCCCGTGTACTCGATGCGCCGCGGCAACAGCAGGCCGGGCATGTCGGGGTGCTCGACGTAGTCGCCGTTCGGGTCCTCTTTGCGCATCACCAGCACCTGGCCGTCGCCGTCGACGTCGCCGAGCTTCCAGCGGGGCACGGGCGCGTGGTGCCGCGTGTCGCGCGGGTTGCTGCGCACGTAGCGCCCCTCGCGCAGCACGGTCTCGACGCCGTCGGGGCACATGCGCGGCAGGACGTAGAAGAGCGTCTCGCGGAGGCGATCGCACACGTGGTCGGGCAGTTCGCGCACGCTCTTCTTTCCGGAGTGCAGCGCGATGACGTCCTCGGCGATGGCGAGCGCGACGCTCGAGCCGCACAGCTCGGTCGCGTGCATGTTGCCGTCGACCCACGCGGCGGGCCGGACGCGGTCACGGTCCCTGCCGATGACGAGCAGCAGGTAGTCGCGCCCCTCGGGGCTCTTGCCGAGGCTCGTGAGCTGGACGAAATCCGGGTGGGCGTCGGCCCAGGCGCGCATGGTGCGGGCCATCTCGTCGTACGTCAGGTAGCGGGTACGGAACGGCATCCCGGAGCTGTTACCACGACGTGCTCGACCGCGGGAGGTCCTCCGGGGCGAGCGGCTCGGTCAAGCGCTGCGCGAACTCCGCATCCGCGGCGGCGACCGCCTGCTCGGGCTCACCGGGGTCGCCCGCGTCGAGCCGGAGGACGCGCCCGATCATCGCCGGCACGCCGAGCGCCATCCCCTCGTAGTGCGCGTGCCCGAAGAGGATGCGCCGCTTGCCCAGGAGCAGCACGCCGCCCTCGTCGAGCAGGGCGAGCGCGTCGAGCTCGCGCGTGCGGGCGTTGGGAAGGTGAGCCACCGTGTGGTCGTCGAGCATCGTGCCGCGCTCGCGCGCCCAGGCCTGCACCGCGTGGTGCTGGCGCGCGTGCAGCGCCGCCTTCGACCGAGGGAACGAGGCCCAGACGAGCGCGTTGAGCAGATCGTGCCAGTCTCGCGCCCGCGTCGGGACCTCGCCGCGCACGATGTGTGCATCATACAAGTCATCGAGGTCTACCGGCCCGCGTTGCCGGCGAGGGCGCTTCCGGGCCGGCACGAAGCGCACGCCCGCGCGCGCCGAAAGGGCCGCGTCGATCGCTTCCACGCTCGGCCAGTCGGCGAGCCCCGCGAACGCCTTGGAGCCTGGGCGCAGCGCCCAGAAGCGCTCGTCGTCCAAGACCGCACCGTCGAAACGACGCCGAACGCTAGCCCGTATGCGACGCAGCATGCCCGCTACGACTTGCTGGGCCTCTCACACCGGCGGGACGAGGTGCTTGCGCTTGGGGCGCGCCTCGACCTTGCTCGCGTAGCGGGCGAAGCGCGCGGCGAGCTCGTCGCGCAGCTGGTCGCCCGGCACGACCGCGTCGACCACCAGCTCGCTCGCGAGCTTCAGGATGTCGATGTCCTCGCGGTACTCCTCTCGGAGCTTGGCGATGAACGCGTCGCGCTCCGGGCCAGCCGGCACTTCCTGGATCTTGTTGTAGTAGACCGCGTTGATCGCCGCGCTCGGCCCCATGACGGCGATCGACGCCGTCGGCAAGGCGATGCACGCGTCGGGCTCGAACGCGGGCCCGCACATCGCGTACAGCCCGGCGCCGTATGCCTTGCGCACGACGACGCAGAGCTTCGGCACGGTGGCCTCGCTCACGGCGGCGATCATCTTCGCGCCCGCGCGGATGATGCCCTGCCGCTCGACCTTCGTGCCGATCATGAAGCCGGGCACGTCCGCGAGGTAGAGCAGCGGGATGTTGAACGCGTCGCAGAGCCAGATGAAGCGCGCGGCCTTGTCCGCCGAGTCGACGAACAGCACGCCGCCGAGGTGCTTCGGCTGGTTCGCGACGATGCCGACGGCGCGGCCGTCGATGCGCGCGAACCCCGTCAGGATCTCCTTCGCGAAGAGCGCCTTGAGCTCGAGCCATGAGCCCTCGTCGACGATCTCCTTGATGACGGCGTGCATGTCGAAGAACTTGTTCTCGTCGGGCGGGATGATCTCCTCGAGCTTCTTGCCGCTCTTGGCGGGCGCCTTGCTCGGCGCCGCCGGCGGCTGCTCGGACTCGTTCTGCGGGAAGAACGAGAGGTAGCGCTTGCAGAAGGCGATCGCCTCGTCCTCCGTCTTGACGAGCACGTCGCCGCAGCCGCTCGTCGTGCAGTGCATCTTGGCGCCGCCCATTTCCTCGAGCGTCACCTTCTCGCCGATGACCATCTCGGCCATGCGAGGCGAGCCGAGGTACATGCTGGCGTTGCCCTCCACCATCACCACGATGTCGCAGAACGCCGGGATGTAGGCGCCGCCTGCCGCGCTCGGCCCGAAGAGCAGGCAGACCTGCGGCACCTGGCCGCTCAGCCCGACCTGGTTGTAGAAGATGCGGCCCGCGCCGCGCCGGCCCGGGAACATCTCGATCTGGTCGGTGATGCGCGCGCCCGCCGAGTCGACGAGGTAGAGCAGCGGCACGCGCAGGTCGCGGGCCGTCTCCTGGATGCGGAGGATCTTCTCGACGGTGCGCCGGCCCCACGAGCCAGCCTTCACGGTCGAGTCGTTGGCCATGATCGCGACGGTGCGCCCCGCCACGGTCCCGGTGCCGGTGATGACGCCGTCGGCGGGCAGCTCGGGATCGAGGTTGTTGGCGAGGCCGGCGTCCTCGCGGAAGCTGTTCGGATCCACGAGGCGCGCGATGCGCTCGCGCGCGAAGAGCTTGCCCGTGTCGGCGTTCTTCTGGTGGTACTTGGCGGCGCCGCCCTTCTCGACGCGGCGCAGGGTCTCTTCGAGCTTCTCGCGGGACATGGGGGCACCAGCGTTTAGCAGAACTTCACTCCGATCGGGACCCTGAGGTCGCGCCGTAGCCGAGCCGACAGCCCGAAGGGCACGGCGACTGAGAGAGCGTGACGGGTGCGCAGTGTGCCCATGTCGGAGCGATCGCATGGTGGCGGCGCGTTCGAGCTTGCGATCTCGTCGAGTTATCTCCGATCCTGATTGGACGATGAGCTCGGTGCCCGGCCGCAAGGACGGAGACGGACAGCGGCCCGGAGAGCCCCAACCGGCCGCTCCCCAGCCTGCCCCGCCGATACAGCCCCAGCCCATCCTCGTCACGCGCGTGCTCGACGTCGGCCCGCCCCTGGTCCCGAGGCAGCACCCTCACCCGGCGCCCGCGCCCCCCGTGGCGCCGCCCGCGCCCGCGGCGCCGCCGCCCGTTCCCGGTCCGGCCCGCTCGGCCGCGGCGACGCTCGGCGCGATGCCGCTCATCCAGCAGGATCCGTTCCCGCCGCCCCAGGCCGCGCCTCCTCCGCGACCGCCCGCGCCTCCACCCCAGCGCCCCGCGGTCCCCATCGCGGTGCGACCCACCGCGCCGGCCGTGGGCGCGAGCCCCGGCGGCGGCGAGAGCTTGTGGGACAGCGTCGAGGCGCTGCTCGACGACGTCGACGCGGGCTTCGGCGCGATCATGGTGGACGCCGGCCCGGAAGGCTCTCCCAACACCGTGCGCGAGCCCGGGATGGCCGCGCAGGCGCCCTCGGGGTTCAAGTCGCCGAGCGGCGGGCTCTCGAACGCGCGCGAGCTTTTCGGCCAGCTCGCCACCGCGCACGTGCGCCACGTCCGCGACTTCATGATCGACGTGAAGGCCGGCCAGGCGACCACCGAGTGGCTCGCCCTCTGCGAGCCCGCCGTCCGCTCCGTGCGCCAGATGGCCGAGCAGCTCGAGCTGCGCGAGCTGTGCGGGCTGCTCGAGGGCTACCTCGCGACGCTGCGCCTCGCGAGCGAGGTCTCCGGCTTCTCGATCGACGGCGAGGCCCGCGCCAAGCTGCTGTCGGCGTACGAGCCGCTCATCGCCGCGTTGCCCGACGCGTTCGGCCTCGACGCGGTGAAGAGCAAGCGGGAGGGCATCATCGTGCAGTCGCTCTTGTTGCAGATCCCCGAGGTGCGCAAAGTCACGATCGACAAGCTCTACGCCGCCGGCCTCACCACGCTCGACACCTTCTTCATGGCCCGGCCCGACGAGATCTCGCTGACGACCGGCATCGACCGGAAGATCGCCGACAAGATCGCGGAGCGCTTCCGCCGCTACCGGCAGGACATGCAGGCCGCCGCCGTCGACGAGTCGCGCAGCTTCGAGCACGCGCGCCTCGACGAGCTGTGCGCCGACCTGGCGCAACACCACCAGGCCTTCGAGCAGGCCGAGCGGGACGACGACAGCAGCAAGAAGAGAGAAGCGCGCAAGGCCCGTGAGGCGGCGCTGCTCGAGATCAAGGTGCTCCTGGCGCGGCTCGGCGAGGTCGACCGCGTGAGCGCCATGGACAAATTGCCGTTTTCACAGAAGGTCGCGGAGCTGACGAAGTACCTGGAGGAGGCGCACAACCGCCCTAAGAGCTGATGCCGGATCTCACGCGAGAACAAATCGAAAAGAAGTTCGCGGCGGGCGAGAAGCTCGATCGCGCGGATCTGCGAAGCGCCCAGCTGGCGGGCATCAAGCTGGTGGGTGCGAGCATGCGCCGGTGCGACTTCGAGGGGGCCAACCTCGAGGGCGCGAACCTGCAGAAGGCCATCCTCAAGAACGCGAGCTTGCGCGAGGCGTACCTCGTGGGGGCCGACCTGCGCGAGGCCAACCTCGAGAGCGCGGACCTCGAGGGCGCCAACCTGCAGAAGGCCAACCTGGCCGGCTGCAACCTCGGCCGCGCCAACCTCGAGGGCGTCGACCTGACCGGCGCGAACCTGCGCGGCACCAAGCTCTCGCACGCCCAGCTCGACTCGGCCAACCTCGGCGGCGTCGACATGGCGGGCGCCGATCTCTCGCGCTGCGAGCTCGTCGAGTGCTACCTCGGCGGCGTCAAGGCGACGAAGGCCGATCTATCCGGCGCGAACCTCGAGGAGGCCAACCTCGAGGAGGCGGATTTCACCGAGGCCAACTTCGAGGACGCGCAGCTCCCGAGCGTCGGCGCGACGGCGACCAACTTCACGCGTGCCGTCTTCACCAAGGCCGATCTCACGAACGCGAACCTCGTGCGCGCCAACCTCACGAGCGCCGACCTGCGAAAGGCCAACCTCGAGAACGCGAAGTTCGAGGGCACGATCCTCACGGGCGCGCGCATCGCCGGCATCGTGACCAAGGGCGCCTCGTTCGGCGCCGTCCACCTCGACTGGGCCGACGTCAGCCCCGACGACGCCGGCAACAAGCGCGTGCAAGGCGAGGCCGCGATGGCGGCGCTCACCGGCCAGGAGCCCGAGGGCGGCGTCCGAGGCAAGAACGTGCGCTACTTCGGCGCGGGCGACGTCCTCCGGTTCGCCGCGCTCGAGTTCGACTCGGGCGCGAACGTCGAGATCGAGAGCCGCTTCGAGCAGTGCAGCATCTCGCTCGGCGAGGATGCCGAGCTCACCGTGGGCAGCGAGGGCGTGCTCGCCGGCTGCAGCATCAAGGGCAGCGGCCACATCACCATCCACGGGCAGTTCTTCGAGGGCGACAAGGGCCCGGGCATCGTCGGCCCGCGCCGCCTCGTCGTCACCTCGGGGGGCGTGCTCGTCGGGTCGGTGCAGCAGGGAGACGAGCCGACGCTGTTCGGCTTCGAGCCGGGGAGCAAGCTCCGGATGAGCATCACGCGCAAGAGCAACGGGGCGTCGCGCTAGGCGCCGGTGAACGTCGAATTGGAGGCCGAGAAATGAGTGACGCGACCGAGAAGAAGACGCTGGTGGAAGAGGGCACGGAGTTCAGGGGCTCGCTCACGTCGAAGTGCCCGGTGGAGGTACGCGGCAAGATCGACGGCGATCTCAACGCCCCGTCGCTCCATGTCAGCGAATCCGGCTCCGTGTCCGGCAAGGTGCACGTCGGGCAGCTCGTCTCGCAAGGCGAGATCGCGGGCGAGTTCGACGCCGACGCGATCTACCTGTCCGGCACGGTGAAGGACAACACCGTCATCCGCGCCAAGACGCTCGAGGTGAAGCTCTCCCCGCCGAGCGGCAACAAGATGCAGGTCATCTTCGGCGAGGTGGCGCTCGACGTCGGCGACGCCCCACGCGATGCGCAGGCCGCCGGCAAGAAGAAGAAGGGCGACGACGCCAAGAGCGTCCCGCCGCCCGGCGAGTAGCTCGCCTACTCGGCAGACCACTCGAGTTGATGGTCTTGCGCCACGCCGCTCGCCAACAAGCGGCAGCGTGAAGTCTCCGGCGGGACCGGCACGTGCCGTGTCGGCATGCCCAAGTCGCCGGGCTTCTGGCCTCCGAGTCGGCCTGAGGCTGCAACGCGGCGGCTCGGCCGCGGCGTCTCGCTGCCGCATGTCGACACCAGCTCTCGGTCAAGACTCGATCGGTTCGAGTGACTTCTGCTCTAGCAGCCGCTGCCGATGCAGCTGTTGGCCTCCCAGAAGGCCGCGTCGGAGACGCACGAGCTGTCCCAGGTCGTGCTGCAGCACGACGACAGGCCGTCGAGGACGCACACGAGAAGCGTGAGGTCCTCTGCGGAGGAGTCGCAGCCGACGGCGAGGGCGCCGCCGGTGGTGCACGGCGAGTGAGCGCACGTCCCCATCGAGATCGTGCAGGTGCTGGTGCCGCCGGTGCACTGACTGTTCACGCACGTCATCCCGCTGCCGCACGCGTTCCCGCACGAGCCACAGTTGGACATGTCGGAGGTCGTGTCGACGCAGGAGCTGCTGCAGCACGACAGGCCCGTGCAGCCGTGGCCGCAGCTGCCGCAGTTGTTCGGATCGCTGGTCGTGTCGACGCACGTAGTGCCGCAACACGTGCTCGCGCTGCCCAGGCACGTCCCACAGCCGCCGCCCGAGTCGACTTGAGAGCCGCTGTCGAAGGTCTGTGAGCCGCTGTCGTTGCCCTGCGAGCCGCTGTCCTTCGGCGCGCTCGTGTCCTTGCCGGCATCCTTGGCTGAACCGGCGTCCGCGAGGCCCGCGTCGCCGGTCGACGACGTGCCGACGGCACAACCCAAGAACCCCCCGAACGCGAGCAATACCACTCCACCCGGCCGCAGTCGCATGGGACCCTCGCAGACCAAAAGGTTAGCTCAGATCGCTGCGGCCCGCCGAGGAAGGATCAGGGGCAAGAATAGGGTGGGCAGTACGTCACCACCTCACCCACACAAATGCTGTCCCAATCCGTGGAGCAGCAGAACGGATCACCGTTGCACACGGCCGTCGCGCAGCCGCTTGGGTCACAACCCGGCGTGAGGGGGTCGCTGCCGTTGCCGGGGGTGCAGAGGTCGTGGGCGCAGCTGCCCTGCGGGGGCGCGTTGCTCGTCGACTGAGCCTGGCAGACGCCGCTCGTGCACGTCGAGCCGCCGGTGCACGGGACGCCGCAGCCGCCGCAGTTGGAGTTGTCGGTCATCGTGTCGACGCAGACGGCGCTGCAGAGCGTCATCCCGCCGGAGCACTGGCACGTGCTGTTGCTGCACGTCGAGCCACCGGAGCACGCGTGGCCGCACGAGCCGCAGTTGGAGTCATCGATGGTGGTGTCGACGCAGAGGCTCCCGCAGACGGTGAGGTTGCAGGTGCTGCCGTCCTGGATCGGCGTGCTGCTGTCCTTCTGCGTCGTCCCGCTGTCGTTCTGCGTCGTCCCGCTGTCCTTCGGGGTGGTGGATCCGTCGTTGCCCATCCCGGAGTCGGGGCGCGGGGCGCTCCCGTCGCGAGACGAGTGCGTGTCGGTGGCGTTCCCACCGGTCGCGCAGGCGCCGGCCGCACCGGCGAACGCGATCGCCATCACCACGAAACCGATTGCTTTCTGGCGCATGAAACTTACCTCGACCCCCAAAAGCAAACGAAGATCAAACGTACCGTGGAGGCGCCCTGGACGGCAACGGGCACAGCATACGACGTCGAGATCACTACGGTGGTTCTGCCCCGGTGCAGCAATGGTGCCATCGCCGTCCGGCGTCCGCCGTCGTTGGTCTCGTGGTCGCTCCCGAGAAAAATAGTAGCATGCACGCGGCCGCGGGGCTCGGGAGGCGCTTATGCAACTGCGACGCTGGTTATTGGCTGCTTTGACGTGCGGGCTCTTGGCGATCGTCGGAGCCGCAGCGGGGTGCGGAGTGCGCTCGCCGCTGGTGGACGACACGACCAACCCGGACGGCGGCGGCGGCTGCGGCAACGGCGCGACGCTGTGCGGCGCGACGTGCACCGTCACCCAGTTCGACCCGCAGAACTGCGGGTCGTGCGGACACGCCTGCAACACGGGCGAGTCGTGCGTGACCGGGACATGCACGTCGTCGGTCTGCAACGGCGGCACGACGCAGTGCGGGGCGAAGTGCGTCGACGTCGAGAACGATCCGGCCAACTGCGGCTCCTGCGGCAACGCGTGCCCGGTGGGCGAGGTCTGCTCGGGCGGGCAGTGCTCGCTCTTCTGCAACGGCGGCACGACCAAGTGCGCGAACCAGTGCGTCGACACCCAGAGCGACCCCAAGAATTGCGGCTTCTGCGGCAACGCGTGCCCGAACAACCTCGTGTGCACGCAGGGCGGCTGCAACACCAAGTGCCTCGGCGGCACCACGCAGTGCGGGCAGGCGTGCGTCGATCTGAACGTCGACCCGTCGAACTGCGGCCAGTGCGGCAACGCGTGCCCCGGCGGTCAGGTCTGCTCGGGCGGCAAGTGCGCGCTGACGTGCGGCACCGGCCTCACCAAGTGCGGAAACTTCTGCATCGATACGTCGAGCGATCAGAAAAACTGCGGGAAATGCGGCTTCGTCTGCCAGGGCACCGACAAGTGCATCGGCGGCACGTGCACGCCGTGCGACAGCAACACCACCGACTGCGACGGCGACGGCTGGAAGGTCTCCGACGGCGACTGCTGCGACAAGCCGGGGCCGTGCGGCGCGGAGCCGGAGCTCGTGAACCCGGGCGCAGTCGAGGTCGTCGGCAACGGCATCGACGACAACTGCAACGGC
>DATIQP010000302.1:0-1977 GCA_035470765.1 Polyangiaceae bacterium
GGGTTGCGACGGTTCGGGACCCGCAACCCGGAGGTCGCTCGTTGCCCGGATTCGACCAACCGTTGGTCGAAATAGGGCAGCGTCTGGTGCTTGTGCGTCGGGATATCCGCGCTCTAGCTGTTGGCACGCTTGGCGCAGATGCGCGGGCGCGCTTCTACCCAACGAGGGGGGATGGAGACGACATGCAACAGATTCCCACCTCGGACCCGCACGCTCAACTTCGCTCGCTCTACGTCGCGCTGCTGCAACGGCAAGACCGCTTCGAGGAGTTCAAGCGCCTGCTCGCGCTCTACGACTACTCGCCCGAGGACGGCGACTCCGAGCCCGAGGACGCTCGCCTGGTGCGGGAGCGCCTCAACGAGTCCATCCGCGCGTGGACCGGGCAGTTCGAAGGCCTGAGCGTCACTCAGGCGCAGCACTGGCGCGCCATCGTCGTCGACGACCGCTTCAACGTGGCCATCTCGCCGTGGAAAGAAGCCAACATCTACTAGCCATGGAGACCCGCGTGCGTGCTCTCGAGCTCGTGGACGATCTCTACAGCCGGTTCGTCGACTCGATCGACGTGCCCTCGCGCGAGCACGCGCGCTCGCTCCCTCACACCCTGCGCCTCGCTCCATCGCCGTCGGCGCGTTGGAGCGAGGTCTTCACCCACGAGGTGACGCTGGCAGCGCCGCTGCTGTTCGCGCAGGGGATGATCGGCGTCGCGAGCGAGCAAGTCCAGGATGCGGTTCTGGCCCACGCCCTCGCGGTCATCGGGGCGTTCGGCAAGGACCGCATCCTCGACGGGCAAGTCGAGCCGACGACCGAGCTCGTGAGCGTGCTTGCCGCGGTGCGGGCCGGGCGGGAGCGGGCGATGGATCGGCTCGCGGGACCGACCCGCGACTACGATCTCGCAGACGAGCGCGCCTTGAGCGCGATGAAGGTCGAACGGCTGCTTCTGGTCCGACCACGTCCGATGGATCTCGCGATGTACCAGACCATCTCCATCGCGAAGCAGACGCCCGGATTCCCCGCATCCCTCGCGCTCGCCCATCGCGCAGGCTGGCCCGAAGAAGCGTGCAAGGACGTTCGTCGCACGCTCGAAGACATCGCGCTCGGGCTGCAGATGCACGATGACGTCGTCGACTGGGAGAAGGACGCCGCCGTGGGCGGCGCCTGGGTCGTGTCGCTCGCGCGCGCCGCCCCGGGATGGAGGGACGGACGCGACGAGACGGCCCTGCGGCAGGCCGTGCTCGATTCGGGCGTGGCGGCGAAGCTCCTCGTCGCCGCCAGCCAGCGCTTCGCCTGCGCTTCGGTCCGAGCCGACAGGCTGGGAGCTACGCGGCTCTCGGGTTGGTGCCTCGATCGCGCGTCGAAGCTGACCGCGCTCGCCGAGGCCGAGGTTCGCAGCGCAGGCTACGCCGTGCGCGCTCACATGCTCACCCAGTGGGCGCTCTCGTGAGACGGCCCGATTGGGACTTCGACTACGTCCCCGTGCCCACCAGCGCGGGAGACGATGATGGCGAGGGCACCGATCTGCTCCTGGCGACGCTCGAGCCCGTCGCCCGCGGGCGAATCCTCACGTGTCTCGCCGCTCGCGGCCTCGGCGGCTCTCTCGACGTCGTCTTCGATCGTGCACCGATCCACTGGTACCGGCTCGCGCTCGAGTCCCCTGCCCGTCGCGCGGACGTGGCTCGTGCCCTGGAGAGCGTGCCGCTCCGCTACGTGGCCTCTGCGCGGAGAGGGAGCCAGGCCCTCGGATCGCCGCTCGACTTCGACCGAGCGCCCCCGTGCGAGGCACGGGACTGGCGGGTCACGACGAGCCCGCCCGCCATCGATCCTCGGGAGGGAGGCTGGCATCTCACCGAGGAGGTCGGGGCCGGAGTCGACCGCACGCTTTGCGGGCTCGGGCTCGGCACTCGCCTGGCCGTGATCGACGACGAGGCGGCCGAGTCCGCGGCGCTCGCTCTCGACGCGGAGCTCTGCGTGGGCGTCGAG
>DATIQP010000303.1:0-2033 GCA_035470765.1 Polyangiaceae bacterium
TGTCACGCATCCCCGTCGCCGCCATGGGCGTCGGCTTCGCGCGCGCCGCGACCGACGCGGCGATCGAGTTCGCTTGCAGCCAGCGGCTGGGGACCAAGCCGCTCATCGCCTACCAGGAGGTCCAGCTCGCCATCGCCGACATGCTCGCCGAGACGCAGGCCGCGCGGGCGACGGTCTGGGCGGCGGCGCGCCGGCCGCAGGCGCTGCAGCGCGAGGCCTCGGCGGCGAAGATCGTCGGCACCGACACGGCGCTCCGCGTATGCGCCCGCGCCATGGACCTGCTCGGCAACCACGCTCTCACCCACGGCGCACGGGTGGAGAAGGCGTGGCGTGACGCGCGGCTCACCCAGATCTTCGAAGGCACCAACCAGATCAACCGGCTCGCGATGGTGGAGGACCTGCACGAGCAGATCCTCTCGACCGTCGCGCGCCTCGGGGAGAGCGGAGACCCGCGATGAACGACTCCTTCTTCGACGTCGAGCGCACCATCCACCGGACGTCGGCCGGCCTCGTCGAGCTGCCGATCCTGTACTACGACGCGAGCAACGTGGTCGCGCTGTTCGACGCGGACCGGCGCGGCGCCGAGCAGCTCCTCGTCGGCACGAGCCTCGAGCCGGCGGGGCCGCGCGGCGACAAGGCGCTCGTGGGCCTCTCGTTCTACGAGTACCGGCGCACCACCGTGGGCGTGTACAACGAGGTCGGTACGGCGATCCTCGCGCGCAAGGTGGGGACGCGCGGCCTTCTGCACCCTCTCGTCGAGATGATGCTCCCGCCGTCGCGCCGGGCCGTCGGCGCGTGGGTGGTGGACCTGCCGGTGACGACCGAGGCGGCGAACGCGGCCGGGCGCGATCTGTGGGGCTACCCGAAGTTCGTGACGGAGATCGAGCTCGAGCTGCGCGGCAAGAGCGTACGCGGCGTGGTGCACGACCCCCTGGGCGGCGACGCGATCTGCCAGCTCTCCGGGGAAATGGGCGCGGGCATCGTCTCGCCGGCGATGTCGGTCGTCACGTTCACCAAGCTGGACGGCGCGCTCGTTCGCACCCACATCGACGTCCGCGCGCCCACGCGCATGCGCGCCGCCGGGAGCATCCGCCTGGACGTCGGCACCTCGACGCACCCGATGGCCAAGAACCTTCGAACGCTGGGCCTCGACGGCGCGAAACCCAAGGCGCTCATCGTCACCGAGCGATTCCAGTCGCTGCTGCACGCGGGCCGGCGCGTCGCGTAGCTCAGCGCGGTCGGCGCGGCGCCAGCGTCCTGGCGCAGCGGAAGCCAAGGCCGGGCCCGGTGAGCAGCGCGAACTGGCCGCCGCGCGACGCGGCGCGCGCCTGTTTGCGATCGGCGCGCCAGCTCCCCGATCGTACCTCGCGCCAGGTCGACTCGCCCCGCTCCATCCCGGCCGCCGGCTCGGGCTCCGCCAAGAGCTCGTCGGCGGTCTTCTTGCCGAACACGTCCGCCACCCACTCGCGCATGCCGCCCGCCATGTCTCGCACGCCGTACGGCGAGACGTCGACCGGGAACGTGCCGATGGGCTCGGGCTGCGCGACGAAAGGCCGCGACTCGCGCATCAGGCAAAACGTCGGATCGAACTTGTCGCCCCACGGATAGAAGCGCCCGTCGGTGCCGCGCGCCGCCTTCTCCCACTCGAGCTCGGTCGGGAGTCGCACGATCGCGCCCTCCACCTCGCTCCGCCACCGGCAGTAGGCGACCGCGTCGAACCAGTCGATCGTGTTCACCGGCACCTGCCAGAGGTGGCCGTCCTCGATCGGGAACATCGTGCGCGCCTCTCCTTCGATGTTGCTCGGGTCCGGCTCCCATCGGCCGTCCTTGCCGCGCCGGACCGTCACGTCGTCGGCGCGCGCCTGGTGCGCGCGCTTGTCGACGATGCCGGGATCGGTCTTGTCGAGGTGATCGAGGAACTCGCAGTACTGGCGCAGCGTCACCGGGAACTCGGCGATGGCGAAGTCCGGCACGTCGAGCTGCTGGAGCGGGAGCGGATCGTACGCGTCGGGATCGCCGCCGAAGATGGCGCT
>DATIQP010000304.1:0-8655 GCA_035470765.1 Polyangiaceae bacterium
CAGGCCGTGCGCGCGGTGTGCGACCTGCCCCTCGGCTCGACGGAGTGCACGCGGGCGGTGGCCATCTACAACCTCCTCGGCGACCTCTGGCTCGGCGGCGAGGTCGGCCCCGGCACGGCGCCCGCGTTCGATCGCGCGCTCACGCTCCCCGGCGTTCGGGTGCACCTCTACGGCAAGCGCGAGGCGCGCCCTGGCCGGAAGATGGGGCACCTCTCCGCGGTGGGGAAGACCGCGAAACAGGCCGTGGCCTTGGTCCGTCGCGCCCGCGCCGCCCTGTAGTTCAGCTCTCCGCCGTCTCGTGGCTGGCGCCCGTCGCCAGAAGGGCGAGCAGGCTTGCGTCGTCCTCCGCACGCACGAGCGTCCGAAGGCCGTCCCGTACGACGGGATTGGCGCAGCGCTCGGCGGCGACGCGAAGTCGCTCTCGATCTTCCGCTGAAGCGGTCTCTCTCAAGGCGATGCCCGCTGCGATGCGGTCGATGGCTCGCGCGGCCGCGTCCTCGAGGACCGACCACAACAGAGCGCGCGACACGTGTTGGCTCCGGTACGACTCGGCGCGACCGAGATGGCGCAACGCCACGAGCCACTCCGACGGAGGCCGTCGCGCGCGGTCGAGCGCTGCGAGCGGATCCGCGGCCGAACGCGCACCGGCCCGCGCGCGCTCCAAGCGCCGCACAATCGCCACGGCACGCTCGACGTGCTCGGGAAGCGGCCTGCCGATTGCCGTGCCGAGCCGCAGAGGCCTCTCGGCTCCCGTGTGCTCGATCACGATGATGGCCCGCTCTTGCCGTATCGCGGTGATGGCGATGTAGGGAAGGAACATGCTGCGTCGCCTGCCGCGTAGCGCGACGCCGTCGGCTCCGATGGTGACCTTCACTGTGTAGAGGAACGAGAAGAGTGCAAGGGCGCAGAGGAGCAGTGCGAGCAGCCCATAGAAAAACAGCATCACGTGGTCACGCAGGTACCACCCACCGAAGTAAATCGTCGGACCGAGCAGGATGCCCAGGGCCGGCGAAATGGACGGCTCGATCTGGCGGACGAGCGACGTCTCGGTGACCGAGGACGTTCCATCGAGTCCGAGGACCGCGACCAACTGCTTCGCGAGTCGTGGGGACGGAACGACGACGTCGAGCCGCGAGCGACCCGTTTCGAATCGAACGAAAGCGGTCTTGCGCTGGTGATAAATGAAGGCATTTCGCAGCCTGGTCCGGTCGATCCAATCCTTGTCGACACGAAGCCCTTCGCGCGACGCCACGACGTGCCGAACGCGCTTGCGCGCGCGCCACGCGCTCGCGCCGGCCGTGATCGTGAACAGCCAACCCACGGAGAAGTGGGCGGCCACGGTCCCCAGCAGCATCAACGCGGCTGCGACCGCAAGGATGGAGCCGGAGTCGACGTAGCCGCGACGAACGGTCGTCGAGAGCTCGAGGGTTGGTGAAGTCCCCACACAGCCAGCCTACCATCCACCGCGTTCACCGCCGCCCCTCCGCCTCCGTCTCTGACTCCGTCTCCGTCTCCGTCTCCGTCTCGGAGTCCGCCTCCGTCTCCGTCTCGCGTATCATGTGGGCCCATGCGCCACGCGCTGACCCTTCTCACCCTCGCCGCCGTGGCGCTCGGAGCCGTCGCCCTCGCCCTCGCGCCCGCGTGCTCGAGCGACCCCGGCCAGCCCGACGCGGCGCTCGACGCCGGCGCGGATCTCCTCGTCCCCCCGCCGATCCAGCGGACCGAGACCGAGGCCCAGCTCGGGCCCAAGCGAGCGGCATGCGCCTTCGGCGCGGGAGCCTGGCCTGCGGAGACGATTGGCACCGACTACCCCATCGGTGCGGACATCCCGATCGATCACGTCATCGTCATCGAGCAGGAGAACCGCTCGTTCGATCACTACCTCGGGCGGCTGGTGGCGCAGGGCTACTACCAGGCCAGCGAGATCGACGTCCCGCCGCCGGGCTGGTCGAACCCGGACGGCGACGGCGGCACGGTGGTTCCGCACCCGGACGACGCCAACTGCTTCACGGCGAACCACGGGTGGAACGACATGCACGACGACTACGACAACGGCGCGCTCGACCACTTCGTCACGAACAACAACCCGAACGGGCAGAAGAGCTTCTATTACGAGGACGACACGACCATCCCGTTCTACTACGCGCTCGCGAGCACGTTCTCGGTCGGCGATCGCTACTTCGCGCCCGTGATGACCTCCACCTGGCCGAACCGGCTGTTCTTGATGGCGGCGACGTCGTTCGGCATCGGGGACAACTCGTTCGTCACCACCGACACGGTCGAACACCCGGCGGCGCAGATCTTCGCGCTGCTCGACGCCGCGGGCCGCACCTGGAAGGACTACACCGACGGGCCGCACCAGGTGGCGTTCTTTCCGACCTACGGCTGGCAGCACACGACGCTGATGAACTACGCGGACATGAAGTGCCAGCTCTTGACCGACATCCAGAACGACACGCTCCCTGACGTCGCGTTCGTGATGGGCAGCGAGGTCGGCGAGACCTCCGACGAGGGGCCGAGCGCGCTCGCCGGGATCGGGGCCGAGCTGGTGGAGGGGCTGCTGCGCGCGCTGTTCGCGTCGCCGGCGTGGAAGCGGACGGTGGTCTTCCTGACCTACGACGAGAACGGCGGCATGGCCGACCACGTTCCGCCCGCGCCGGCCTGCCCGCCGGACTCGCTGGCGCCGCACGACGGCAACGGCAACGCGCTCGCGGGGGCGTTCGACAAGACCGGCTTCCGCGTGCCGTTCATCGTCGTCTCACCGTACGCGCGCAAGCACTTCGTCTCGCACGTCGTGCACGATCACACCTCGATCACGCGCTTCATCGAGGCGCGCTTCGGGCTGCCCGCGCTGACGGCGCGCGACGCGAACGCCACGCCTCCGATGGAGGCTTTCGACTTCGCGAACCCGCCGTTTCTGACCCCGCCGACGATCGCGGCGACGACGACGGTGAGCCCGACGGTCCTACAGCAGTGCGGTCAGACCGAGGTCAAGCTGGGCTGCTCGAACTGAGTGCGTCAGCCCACCACGCACCACGGCGACGGAGCCTCGCCGCGGGCGACGAGCGCCTCGAGCTTGCCGCGCGGCTGTTGGTCGACGGCCGCGAGGAGGGGGGTCAGCGCCCGGTCGAAGTCCGCCAGCGCGCTCGTGATGGCGTCGCCCGGTGCATCGCCGAGCATGCGGCCCAGGTCGGCGCGCGTGCGCTCGAGCAGGAGCACGTTCGGCCCGGCGTCGGCGTCCCACAGGTCGGGCTCGTCCTTGTCGAAGACGTAGATCGCCACCCGCGCGGACTTCTGCACGATGCGGGTGACGAGCATGAACGCGTCGGGGTTTCCGTGGACGGTGGCCTTCATCAGCGCCTTGGCCGAGCGCTCGAGCCGGACGGCCTCGAGCGAGATGGGTGCCTTCCTCGGCGGCGCGTCGAGGTCGATGCCGTCCTCCTTGGCCATCTCCTCGAGCATCGCGAGGGACCGGCCGATGTCCTCGGCCACGTCGGCCATGACCACGTCCCAGTCGTGCGGATCCTCCTTGCGCGCGCGGTGCACCCACTCGCGCTGCTCCTTGCGCTTGAAGAGGGCGCACTCGCGCGTGAGCGGGCAGCGCTCGCAGATCCGGTCGCACCAGTTGAAGGGAGGGCTGAACGGCATCGCACGGAGTGTGACACGTCGGTCGCTCCGCGGCGCGAGTTGCGAGTCACTGTCCCTGCTCGCCGAGCAGAGCGCACCTTCTGGCCGCGCTCAGCGGCGCGCGAACGCGAGGGACGCGAGGAACAGCGCCGCGTCGACCAGGATGACGAGCGGGCCGGCGGGCAGCCCCGTGAGCTGGAACAGCCCGACGCCCGCGGCGGCCGAGCCCGCGCCGACCGCGAGCGAGCCGATCGCGTACTGGCGCATGTTGCGGGCCACGTTGCGCGCGACCGCCGGCGGGATGGCGACCAGCGCCGCCGTCAGGAGCCCGCCGACGACCTTCACACCGAGCGCCACGATGAGCGCGATACAGAACAGGTAGAGTAGGTTCGTCCGGCGGACGTGAACGCCCTCCGAGACGGCGAGGTCCTCGGAGATGTTGATCAGCACGAGCTTCGCGTACGAGGCCTTGGCCGCGACGAGGATGAACAGCGACGCGGCGATCGAGGCCGCGGTGTCGCCCGGTCCCGCCCTGCCGATGTCGCCCACGAGCGCGGTCTCGGCCTGCTCGATGGGCAAGAACAGAAAGGCCGCGGCGACGCTCGACGAGAACACGATGGCGGTCAGGGCCTCCATCGGAAGCTTGGTCCTCAGCTCGAAGGCCCAGATGAGGACGATGCCGAGGACGACGAAGGGAAAGGCGCCGAGCGAGACGTCGTAGCCGTAGAGGATCGCCAGGGCGATGCCGGGGAGCGTGAGGTGGCCCAGAGGGCCCGCGACGAGCGCCATGCGGCGGCTGAGCATGAGCGAGCCGAGGTAGCCGCCGGCCGCGCCGATGAAGACGCCGGAGGCGAGGCTCATGGCGAAGTGATTGGACATGATTCACCCGTGCTCGTGGCGCCAGTACTTCACTTCGGCGCCGTAGAGCCGCCGGAGGCTCTCGGGGGTGAGCACCGTGAGCGGCGGTCCGTAGCAGACGCTGCTCTTGTTGACGCACAGGACGTTGGTCGACAGGTCGTAGACCACCGCGAGGTCGTGCGTGACGATGAGCATCGTCAGGGCGCGTTCGTCGTGCAGGCGCGCGAGCAGCTTGTAGACGGTCTCCTCTCCGCCGACGTCGACGCCGGTCGTCGGCTCGTCGAAGAGCAGCACGTCGGGGTGGCCCGCGAGCGCCCAGGCGATGAGCACCCGCTGGAATTGGCCCGACGACAGATCCCCGATGCGCCTGGTCCGGAGCTCGTCGCGGAGGCCGACGGCGGCGAGCATCTCGTGCCCCACCGCGGCCTTGACCTTCTTGAGCGCGAAGAACTCCTCGACGCTCATGGGTATGTCCTTGATGTACGGCAGGCGCTGCGGCACGTAGCCGATGCGCACGCCCCCGGCCCACGCGATGCGCCCCTCGCAGGGCAACACGCCGAGCAGCGCCCGGAGCAGCACGGTCTTTCCGGCGCCGTTGGGCCCGAGGATGGTGAGGATGTCACCCCGGCGGACGGCGAACGACAGATGGTCGAGGACCCGCTGCGTACCCAGCGTCACGCTGAGATCGTTCACCTCGAGGATCGGCGGTGCGAGCGTCGCGGTCGCGCTCATGGCGCTCACGAGTTGCAAGCGACGCACCGCACGCGCAAGGCGCGTAAAGGTCCCTCGTGCGGTGCCAAGCATGCGCACGTACGCACGTCTTGCGACCGGTCGTCAGTCGCCTGGCACGAGCTCCTCGACCCGGCCCTCGCCGAGCAGTCGCCCCTGGCCGAGCAGCCCCGCGCGGTCCGCGACGTCCTTGGCGAACGGCAGATCGTGGGTCGCGACGAGCAGCGAGGTCCCTTCGGCGGCGAGGCCTCGGAGCAGCCGCGCCACGTCCCTGCGCCGCGCCGGGTCGAGCGCGCTGGTGGGCTCGTCGAGCAGCAGGACCTCGGGACCCATGGCCATCGCGCGTGCGATGGCCACGCGCTGCGACTCGCCGCCCGAGAGATCCGCCGGGCGCGCGTCGCGCCGGTGGGCGACCCCGAGGCGCTCCAGCAGCTCGACGGCGCGGCTGTGCGCCTCGGCCGGCGGCATCTTCCCCACGTGGATGGGTGCCTCGACGACGTTCTCGAGCGCGGTCCGATGAGCAAACAGGTGGTGCTGCTGGAAGACCAGCCCGACGCGCCGCCGCACCGACTCGTCCAGCACGCCGGAGGAGCGGAGCGCGCGGCCGCCGACGTTCACCTCGCCCTCGTCGATGGTCTCGAGGCCCTGGATGCAGCGCAGGAGCGTGCTCTTGCCGGTGCCCGACTCGCCGAGCAGCGCGTAGACGACGCCCCGCCCGATGGACAGCGTGACGCCGTCGAGGACCCAGCGGACCTCTCGTCGCTTGCGTACGCCGCGCAGCTCCAGCGTGAGGGACGTCATCTCAGCGCGCCTCCAGCCGCCGCGCGAGGCGCGCCAGCGGGAAGCTCATCGCGAAGTAGAGCGCGCCGCAGAGCAGGCCGGGCACGAGCCAGCTGCGCACGTCGACGGCCGTGATCGTCATCCGCTTCGTGAGCTCGACGACCGTGATGACGCTGACGAGCGAGCTGTCCTTGAGCAGGGCGATGAAGTCGCTCGTGACGTTCGGCAGCGCGAAGCGCAGCGCCTGCGGGACGACGATGCGACGGAGCGCGAGCGGCACGCTCATGCCGAGCGCCCGCGCCGCCTCCATCTGGCCGCGCGGCACGGCGAGGATGCCCGCGCGGTGCGTCTCGGCCTCGTAGGCGGCGTAGTTCATGCCCAAGCCTACGATGGCCGCGGTCAGCGCGCCCACGCGGACGACGGGCGCGAGGCCGTAGTACAGGACGTAGAGCTGCAGGAGGACGGGCGTGCCACGGTAGACCTCGACGTAGCCCGTCGCGATCGCGCCGAGCCAGCGAGGGCCGTGCGTGCGCAAGAGGGCGAGCAGCAAGCCCAGCGGCACCGCGATGGCCATCGCCAGGACCGAGACGAGGAGCGTGACCCCGGCGCCCTGCAAGAACAGCGAAAGATGACCGGGGCCTAGCGACGTGGCGTGCGGGGCGGCCGACTCGGCGATGGCCGCGTCGCGACCTTCGCGGCGCAAGCCGTGGAGCGTGTCACCGGAAGGGTGGCCGTAGCTCTCGAGCTTGGCTTCGCGCGGGTCGTCGATTCCGGAGCGAGCGAGGATGGCGCGCAGCTCGCCGCTCGCGATGAGCTCGCCGAGCGCCCCGTCGATCGCCGTCACGAGATCGCGATCGCCGAGGCGCGCGGCCATGGCGTAGACGCCCTCGCGCACGTCGCCCAGGGTGGCGAGCTCGGCGTGGCGAGTCGCGTAGCGCTGCGCGATGATGTCGTCGAGGAGCACCGCGTCGGTGCGCCCCGCGGCCAGATCGGCGTAGGGCTCCTCCTGGCCTTCGTAGAGGACGACGTCGGCGCCCGCTGCGCTGAGCGTGTCGTAGGCGAGCGAGGCGCCGAGCGTGCCGACGCGCCGCCCGCGGAGCTGGGAGAGATCGGCACCGAAGCGTGTCTCGCCCTTGCGTGCCGTGAGCCGCTCGGCAAACACGTAGTACGGCCGCGTGAAGGCGACGCGCCCGACGCGCTCGTCGGTGATCTCGAAGCCGTTGAGGATGACGTCGAAGGTGCCCCGTTCGAGCGACGCGAGCAGCGTGCTCCAGTCGTTCTGCACGAACTGCTCGCGAACGCCGAGCTTGGAGGCGACGGCGCGCGCGAGGTCCACCTCGAAGCCGACGAGCGAGCCGTCCGGCCGCTGCGACACGTAGGGCTCGCCGCCCTGAAGGTCGCCGCCCCAGCGCAGCACACCCCGCGCGCGGACGTCCGCGAGGCCCGCCGCGGCCGAGCTCGGCAGCGCCAGCACCAGCAGAGCGACCACGAGGGCGATGGCGGCCTTTCGCACGGCGCCGCCGTTATCGCACGGCGCACGACGCACGCGAAAGGGGCTGGTATGGTCCTCCGCCGATGATCCTGGTCCACGCGGCCGACCTCCACCTCGACAGCCCGCTCCGCGGCCTGGGTGGCTACCCCGGGGCGCCGGTCGAGGCGGTGCGCGTCGCGACTCGGCAGGCGTGCGAGGCCCTCCGCGACCTGTGCGTCGAACGGGGCGCGTCCGTGCTGCTCGTGGCGGGGGATCTCTACGACGGCGACTGGCGCGACTTCTCGACGGGGCTGTTCTTCCGCTCGCAGATGTCGCGCCTGCGCGAGGCGGGCGTGCGCGTCGTCATCGTGCGAGGCAACCACGACGCCGCGAGCCAGATCACCCGCAACCTCACCTTGCCCGACAACGTGCGCGAGCTGTCGGCGCACCACGCCGAGACGGTGGTGTTCGACGACCTCGGCGTCGCCGTCCACGGCAGGAGCTTCCCGCAGCGCGCGGTCACGGAGGACCTCTCGCGCGGCTACCCGCGACCCGTCGCCGGCGCGCTCAACATCGGCCTGCTCCACACGAGCGTGGACGGGCGTGAGGGCCACGAGAGCTACGCCCCGTGCAAGCTCGAGGCGCTGCGCGAGCACGGCTACGACTACTGGGCGCTCGGCCACGTACACGCGCGCGAGGTGCTGTCCGAGAGTCCGTGGGTCGTCTTCCCCGGCAACCTGCAAGGGCGCCACATCCGCGAGACGGGCGCGAAGGGCGCGACGGTGATCACGGTGGAGGGCGGGCGCATCGAGTCCGTCGAGCACGCGCCGCTGGACGTCGTGCGGTGGGCCGAGAGCGTCGTCGATGCTTCGTCCGCCACCACGCTAGAGGACGTGATCGACCAAGCCCGGGACGCGATCGCCGCGGCGGCCGAGGCGGCCGACGGGCGAACGCTCGCCACCCGCGTCATCGTGCGCGGGCCGGAGAGGATCCTCGGCCGGGTCGCCGCCGCGCGCGACCGCGCGATCGCCGAGCTCCAGGGCGTGGCGAGCGACGTCGGCGGCGTCTACTTCGAGAAGCTCTCGCTCTCGCGCGTGGCGGAGCGCGCCAGGCCGGCGGCGGGCGAGCCGTGGATCGCGGCGCTGGCGAACCTCTCGTCCCTGCCGGACGAGGAGCTACTGGCCCTCGCG
>DATIQP010000305.1:0-3758 GCA_035470765.1 Polyangiaceae bacterium
CCCCCCGCCGACTTCAGGTAGGCGTGGATGCAGCAGAAGGTGCAGTGGCCGAAGCAGCCGCGCGTGCCCACGAGGAAGGCGGCGGGGACGCCCAGGTGCAGCTGCGGCTCGCCGACGCGCTTGGGGAAGGGGAGTGCGTCGAGGTCCTCGGCGAGAGGCCTCGGCTCGTTGCACACGATCGAGCCGTCGCGGTCCCGGTAGGCGAGCCCCAGCACGCCCGCGAAGTTCTCCGCCCCTCCGCCGCGCGCGATCGCGTCGCAGAGCTCCACGATCGTGGTCTCGCCCTCGTGGCGCACGATGGTGTCGATCGCCGGAAACGACTCCAAGCACTCGCGGAACGCGAAGGTCGGGAAGTGGCCGCCGCCGGTGACGTGGCCCCGGTATCCGTCGTGCCGCATCGCGCTCGCGAGCGAGCCGAACTCCTTCGCGCGAAACTGGAAGGTCATCGACATCCCGACGATCTCGGGCCGGGCGTCCGCGACCGCTTCGAGCACGCCGCCCACGTCGTCGGGGCCGTCGAATTTCGCGAAGAACGCCCGGTGCCCAGCCTGCTCCAGGGCCGCCGCGAGATAGCGCAACGCCAGGTTCTCTTCGAGCTCCGCACCCACCAGAAGAACGCGCATGGAACCCCGTCTGCCGAGCGCAGACGCTGCACGGAGACGCAGCGCGTGCGCCCAGGCCCCGCGGGTTTCTCCGAGTTCCGCGGGTTGGCGCGGGCTCAAGCAGAAGACATGCCGTCGTGCTAAACGAGGCGCCCATGTTCGTCGGCGTGATGCGGCTCACCTTCCACATCCCGCACGCGCGCTCGCTCAAGGAGAAGCGGTCGGTCGTGCGGCGCTTTCGCGATCGCGTGCGCGCGCGCTTCGACGTCTCCGTCGCCGAGGTGGCATCGCAAGACGCCCACCAGCGCGCCATTTTCGGCGTCGCGGTCGTCTCGGGCGAGGCGGGCGTGTGCGACTCCGTCCTCGCGCAGGTCGCCCGCGAGGCGGGCACGCAAAAGGATGCCGTGCTGACCGAACGCGTGACGGAGATCATCCCTGTCGGCGACGAAATGTTCTCGGAGGAAACCTGATGGCCGCGATCAAACGTTCGGCGCGCGTCGCCGAGCAGCTCAAACAAGCTCTCGAAGAGCTGCTCACCACCGACGTCCGAGACCCTCGTCTATCGGGCGTCGTCGTCACGCGTGTCGAGCTCACCGACGACCTCGGCATGCTCAGCGTGCACGTGCGCCTGCTGACGGGCGGCGACGACGCGGACACCCGCAAAGCGGCGCTTCAGGCGCTCGACCGTGCGAGCGCGATGCTCAAGCGGGAGATGGTGCGGCGCGTCCACCTGCGCACGGTGCCGAAGGTGCGGTTCTTCTACGACTCGGGGCAGGATCGCCGCGACCGCGTGGAGGAGCTTCTTCGCGAGGTGGAGGCCGAGCGGAAGGGAAAGGGCGACTAGTCGGGGCGGCTAGTGCCTTAGGCTGAGCCCCAGGATGGCAAAGGCGCCGACCGTCACGTCGACGGCGAGGCCAATGAGGAAGGTGCTCAGCCACTCGGTGCCGCGCCGCCGCGCCATCGTCTTGATGTGCTTCGTGGCGAGGACGCGCTCGCGCTCGTCGGTGAGGAGGGTCACTGCGGAGGCGTCGACGACGACCGCGGCCCCGTGCACCACGTCGCCGTCGTCCATCTGGACATAGAGTGCGTCGCCACGCGTCGCGTGCTGGACGGCCTGGTAGTGCGGGATCTGCGAGCCGATGGCGAGGCCCAGGAGGGAGCATCCGGGTAGGAACGAGAGGGCGAGGATGGTGAGGAGCAGAGCGGAGAGGCGGCGGGGCATTCGGGCGGGAGAGTAGTCGCGTCGGGGCGGAGACGGAGACGGAATCGGAGACGGAGACGGAGACGGAGACGGAAACGGCTACCGGATCTTCGCCACGTACCATGCGCCTTTCCACGCGATCATCTCGGCGATCTCCATGCGGTGCACGTCCTTGTCGATCGTGAACGTCAGCGTTCCGCGCGTGCGCCAGAGCGGGTCCTTCCACTCCTTCTTCCTCGGCACCACGCGCGACGGGGTCGGCCCGAGGTCGAAGGACACGAAGACGGCTCGATCCATCCCCTTCTCGTGCCGCCGGACGTGGCGGATCTGAGTCTCGAAACCGGGCTTGAAGCGCGAGTCGTAGGCTGCGCCCGGGTCCTGCGCGTCGCGTGACGTCAGGTACGCCTCGCGCGGCAGGACGATGTCGCCCGCGAGCGAGGGGTCGTCTTGCGAGAGCGCCTCGAGCAGGTGGCGCGCTCGGGTCGCGAGCTCGCCCGCGCCGCCGTCCGGGAGCTCGTCCACGACCACTGCGGCGGGCGCGGCCTCGGCCTGCGCGTCGGTTACCCGCGCCGCGGCGTCGGCGAGGGCGACGGCGCTCGCGGACGTCGCGGCGGCCGCGTCGACCCCGTGCTTGGCCTCCGTGCACCCCAGGCAGGCGCAGACGCAGAGGAGCGCGAGCTCACGCAAGATTCGGCAGCGTGACGACATCGACGTGGAGCACCTCGTCGAAGGCGCAGATCTCCTGCAGGCACGCCTCGCTCGGCCGCGACACCACGCGGAGCTTGGCGCACGCAGCGCCGCCCCCCTCGAAGACGGTGTTGGTGACCTCCTCGACGTTGATCGCATGCCGCTTGATGACGCTCAGCACGTTCGCAAAAGTCCCGACTTTGTCGAGCATCCGGATGACGAGCAAGAAGCGCGCGCTCGAAGCGTTGACGACGTTGACGACGTTCGGCACCGTCCCCTCGAGCAAGAACGAGCGGATGACGCGCACGGTCTCGGTCGCGATGGCGAGCTGGGCCTGGTCGGTCGAGGCGGCGATGTGCGGCGTGCCGTAGACGAAGCCGCCTTCGGCCGTGGCGGGGATGTCGAAGCCTTTCGCCTCGTACGTGTCCTTGCCGCGCGGCTCGTCGGAGTAGACGTCGATGCCCACGCGGAGGCCGCGCTCGCGCACCGCGCGGAACATGGCGGCCTGGTCGACGAGGTCTGCGCGAGCGGTGTTGATGAAGATCGAGTGCTTGGGCAACTGCGAGAAGACGCGCTCGCCGATGATGCCGCGCGTGCGATCGTTGAGGGCGAGGTGCGTGGTGAGGATCTGCGAGCGCGCCGCGAGCTCGTCGAGCGACGCCGCGTAAGCGATCCCCATGTCGCTGGCGCGCGCCGGGGTGAGCGAGCGGCCCCATCCGACGGGCACCAGGCCGAAGCACTTGGCGCGCGCGGCGACCTCGCGGCCGATGGCGCCCAGCCCCGCGATGCCGATCGTCTTGCCGTGGATGCCCTCGGCCTTGCCGAACTCGGCGCGCTGCCACTTGCCCGAGCGCAGCGACGTCGTTGCGTCGACGATCCGCCGGTCGATGGCGATGATCATCCCGTAGACGAGCTCGGCTACGGCCGACGCGTTCTTGCCCGGGCAGTTGGCGACGTAGACACCCAAGCGGCTCGCCGCGCGCACGTCGATGGTCGAATAGCTCGCGCCGGCGCGGATGATGAGGTTGAGCTCGCGCGCCGCTTCGATCGCCGCGGCCGTCACCGGGGTCGAACGGACGACCAGGATGCCGAAGCCACGAATCTTCGACTCGAGCTCTTCGGAGGTGAGGTTGGGGGCGTACTCGACCTCGAGGGGAAGGGAGCGGAGCTCGTCGACTGCGCGCGGATGGAGTTTGTCTGCGATGAGTAAACGCATGATGATGAGAGCGAAGGTGGGCGCCGGCGGATCAGAGGCGCGTCGGCGCGGG
>DATIQP010000306.1:0-1786 GCA_035470765.1 Polyangiaceae bacterium
GCCGACGCCGAGCAGCATCAGCGCGTGACCGACGCCCCACGCCGCCGCGAAGGTCATGCTTTTCCGCGCGCTCTTCTGCTCAGCTACGACCGTCGACACGGCTGCCAGGTGGTCGGGCTCCATTGCGTGCCGTACACCCGCGGCGAGGCCGAGCGCGGCACCGAGCAGGCTGTCGAGCATGCGTGGACGCTAGCACCGGGCGCGCGGCGCGAGCCTGCAAAATCTGCCGTCCGCGAAGTTGCGCCGCCGCATGGCAAGAACGTTTGCTCGGCCCTAGACGAGGCTCATGAGCCCAATGTCTCTTCGATCGGGTGACCTCGTCGAGGTGCGGAGCGCCGCTGAGATCCTGTCGACGCTCGACGACCACGGCGAGCTCGAAGCGCTCCCATTCATGCCGGAGATGATCCCGCTCGTGGGGCGGCGCTTCACCGTCGCGGAGCGCGCGGAGAAGATCTGCGACACCATCGAGTACACCGGCAGCCGTCGCATGAAGGACACGGTCTTCCTCGGCGAGCTGCGGTGCTCGGGGACCGCCCACGGCGGGTGCCAGGCGGAGTGCCGGCTGTATTGGAAGGAGGCTTGGCTGCGCCGGGTGCAGCCGAGCGATCCGGTGCGCTTGGGCTCCGCCGACGGGGCCGACGCGCTCGCTGCACGCATCGCCAAGCGCACCACCAAGCGCGTCGAGGTCGATGGCCGCTCGGAGGACCGCTTCATGTGCCAGGCGACCGAGCTGCTCCGCGCGACCACGCGGCTCGGGACGTTCGACCCTCGGGCGTACGTGCGCGAGCTCACGTCCGGCAACGTGCCGATCAAGAGGTTCTTGCGCGTCATAGGCCGCGCCGCCGTCCAGGAGCCGCTCCGCAAGGCCGGCTTCGTCCCCGCAGTCCCGCTCCCGGGCACTCGCGAGAAGCCGATCGAGTCGCCGCGGCTCGGGCTGAAACCCGGCGACTGGGTCCAGGTGAAAGAGCCCCACGAGATCGCGGAGACGCTCAACGCGAAGGGCAAGAACCGTGGGCTCTGGTTCGATCGCGAGATGATGGTCTACTGTGGCGGCACGTACCGCGTCCGGCGCCGCATAAACCGTCTCATCGACGAGCCGACGGGGAAGATGATCGAGCTCAAGAGCGACTGCGTGACCCTCGAGGGTGTCGTCTGCACCGGGGACTACAGCCACCGCCGGTGGTTCTGCCCGCGGCAGATCTTCCCCTACTGGCGCGAGACCTGGCTGCGGCGCGTCGACGGGCCGTCTCGCGACGTCTCGGTGGAGGAGCCTCGCGCGACGGAGCCTCGCGCGACGGAACCTCGCGCGGCGGAGCCTCGCGCGACCTCGGCCACGAGCCAGTCGACGCCCCCCGCGCCGCCGAGCCAGTCGACGCCTCCCCCGCCGCCGAGCCAGTCGACGCCTCCCTCGCCGTGATACGACGCCTCGGGATCAGTGCAGCTTGATCTGGGCGGCGGCCGCGTCGTCGAGCTTGCCCGTCACCTTCACCTTGTTCGCGTCGAGATCGAACGCGATGACCGCCCAGTACTCGTCGTCGGTCAACGATCCGCCGTGGCCCGGCGGCATCGCCGCGCGCACGAAATCGTGGACGTCCTTGGCCGTCTCGAACTTGCCCTTTCGGAACTTCGCCTTGGCCGGGGGATCGAGCGGCAGCGCGCCCTCGCCCACGACCGCAGGAGCGTCACCGTGGCCCTCGCCGTGATCGCCGTGACACCTCGCGCACTTCGCCCCGTACAGCTGCCCTCCCCACGCCACGGGGTCTTCGGGGTGAGGTGCGACTGCGTT
>DATIQP010000307.1:0-1631 GCA_035470765.1 Polyangiaceae bacterium
CCCATCCCGGCGACCTCGCGCGAGATGCGGACCTTGCCCTCGAGGATGATGAAGAGCTTGTCGCCCGGATCGCCGTACTGGAAGATCTTCGTGCCGAGGCCGTGGGTCTCTTCCTTCGTCACCTGGGCGATGAGCGACAGCGAGTCGCGCGTCAGTCCGTCGAGGAACGGGACGCGTGCGAGCTGGTCTTCGCGCTCGGTCACGCCGGCGGCTTTTTCGGTCGTTTGGGCGGACAAAAGATGACCCCGCCGCGAGAGTAGCCTCGGCGCCCGGAACGGTCCACCTCGTGTCTCATCGCCTGGCGCGGAGCCTCGCGACGACCGCGAGGAACGCTTCAGGTCGGGCGGTTCCCGGGTCGAAGACCATGTTGAACATCCAGTTCGCGAACCGGTGCTCGACATCCGGCGCGAACGCTACCGTTGCTTCGCGCAGAGCATCGGCCGCCAGCCCCATCTCCTTGTAGGCGGTCGCGAGATCGCAGTGCGCGAGGACGTCGTTCGGACTGACCATGTTGCGCACGCCTTGCTTGAACTTCGCAAAGCGATCTTCCTCGGCCAGCGGACCGTGGCTCGCACTCAGGTGCGCCATCCGGGCCTCGTGGATCTCCGCATACAGAAGCTCCGCCGGGGCTGGCGCCGCGGCGAAGGCCGGGGGGCCGGTCCAATCGCCTTTCCCGCGCCAGAGCCAAGCGAGAAACTCGTCGCTCGCCTCGGCGAAGAGCGCGGGCAACCGCGCCGCACACGGCCGGCACATGAGCTCGCCGGTTGCCGCGACCGTCAGCATCCCTGGCCGCGTCACGCCGCACACACCGCAACCCGACGTATGGGCGTATGCAGGCTGGGACGCGCGGGGCACGCCTCATTCTCGCACGTCCGCGCTCCTAGTGATCGCCCTGCATGGCCAGCCAGCGCTCGGCCTCGAGGGCGGCCATGCAGCCGGTGCCGGCGGCCGTGACGGCCTGACGGTAGACGAAGTCCTGCACGTCGCCGGCGGCGAAGACGCCCGGCACGCTGGTGGACGTCGTGCCCGGCTTGGTCTTGATGTACCCGTTGTCGTGGAGCTCGAGGAAGTCCGTGAAGAGCTCGCTGTTCGGGGTGTGGCCGATCGCGACGAAGAAGCCCGTGACGGGCACGTCCTCGATCTTGCCGGTCTTGAGGTCGCGCAGGCGGGCGCCGCTCACCTCGCCCTTCGTCACGTCGAGGACCTCGTCCACGACCGAGTTGTAGACCACACGGATCTTCGGGTTCTTGAAGACCCGGTCCTGCATCGTCCTGCTGGCGCGGAACTCCTCGCGACGGTGCACGAGAGTGACGCTGCTCGCGAGGCCGGAGAGGTACATCGACTCTTCCATGGCCGTGTCGCCGCCGCCGACGACCATCACGTCCTGGTTGCGGAAGAACGCGCCGTCGCACACCGCGCACGCCGAGACGCCGCGGCCCTTGAGCGCGTGCTCGCTCTCGAGGCCGAGCCAGCGCGCCTGCGCGCCCGTCGCGATGATGAGCGCCTTGGCGGTGTGGAGCACGTCGTCGTCGCCGACCCAGACCTTGAACGGCCGGCTCGACAGGTCGACCTTGTTCACGTCCTCGCTCTTGATCTCGACGCCCTGGTGCTCCGACTGCTCGCGGAACGCC
>DATIQP010000308.1:0-10236 GCA_035470765.1 Polyangiaceae bacterium
CCGAGCGCGACCAGGACGAACGTCCGCGGCTTGCCGTCCTTCTTGCGGATGATGAGGGCGAGCAGCGCCAGGATGCCGCCCTCGCCGCCGTTGTCCGCGCGCATGATGAACGTGAGGTACTTCACGACGACGACGAGCACGAGCGACCAGAAGACGAGCGACAGGATGCCGAGGACGTTGAAGCGCGTCAGCTCGAGGGCTGGCAGCACCCGCCCGAGCTCGTCGTTGTGCGGCGAGAAGCACTCCTTGATGGAGTAGAGGGGCGAGGTGCCGATGTCGCCGTAGACGACCCCGAGGGCGCCGATGGCGACCTTGAGGAGGGCGGAGCCGGTGGCCGGCGGGCCGTGCGAGTGGGGCGCCGCCGAGAGGTCCGTCCTCGAGGGGCGCGGCGGGGGAGCTTCCGCTCCGCTCGTCGCTGGGTGTTCGGCTACGCGAGGCTCGGGCTGCGTGGCCATCGGGACTCCAAGAGGTACCCACGGCGCGGCGGGTTGTCCAGCCTTGCCCTCTCAGCCGCAGCGCGCCATAAGGCGTGCGTGAGCGACGTTTCACCCCGCCCCCCTGCCTGCGGCTCGAGCGTGCGGCCGTGATCGCCTCCGCGGTGGCGCAGTGGATCGACGAGATGCTCGCGCGCGCGGCGGTCGCCGAGCGGCGCGAGCGCGTCGCAGCGCTTCGGGGGGAGTTCGAGGCGAGGACCGGGAGCTTCGTGCCGAGCGACGCCTACTTCGAGGCGAGGAGCGCGGCGTTCTGGGACGACGCGCTGACGAGGGGCGCCTTCGGGTGCGAGCTCGCGGGCGAGCTCGGCCAGGGCGCCGCCGCGCTCGCCACGCCGCTCGCGCGCGCGCACCGAGGGCTCTTCCGCGCCGCCCCCGCCGCGGAGGGGTTTCACCTCGTCGACGAGTGGAGCGGCGCCGAGTTCGTCGTCCTGCCGGCGACCGAGGGCCTTCGGGACGCGCTCGAGCGCGCCGCGGGGCTGATCGACGGCCGCGTCGTCGGTGTGCCCGACGGACCGATCGTCCTTTTGTCCGGCGCGCTCTTCCACGCCGCCGACGCTCTCGAACCGATGCGCGCGCTGTTGCCCATCGCGAGGGAGCGAAGCATGGCCACGCACGACGTGCTCGACGCCTTGCTGCGCATGGACCGCGCGCTGCGCACCTTGTCGCGCGTGAAGGCCGCGTTCGCGTACCGCAAGGAGGCCCTGGCGCGCTAGCGTCTCGAATTCCATGCCCCTGCCGCCCACCTTCCAGACCCGCGTCGCCGCCGCGCGCATGCTGACCCCCAGCGTCCGGGAGCTGCTCCTCGAGCGCACCGACGGCGCGCCTTTCGTCTTCGAGGCGGGGCAGTGGGTGAGCCTGGTGCTGCCGGTGCCCACGGCCGACGGCGAGCCGCTGCGCAGGTCCTACTCGATTGCCTCGCCGCCCGACGACACGCCGCGATTCGCGATCGCCGTCACCCGCGTCGAGGGCGGGCCAGGCTCGTGCTTCTTGAGCGACGCCCCCGTCGGAACGGAGCTGGCCGCGGTCGGTCCTCAGGGCTTCTTCACGCGCCCCATGGCGAAGACGGGGCCGTCGCTCTTCGTCGGCACCGGCACCGGGCTCACGCCGCTGCGGAGCATCATGCGCGACGCGCTCGCGAAAAGAGAGACGCGCGCGCTCTGGCTGCTGCTCGGCGGCCGACAACGCAAGGACCTGCTCTACCGCGAGGAGCTCGACGAGCTCGCCGAGCGGCACGGCAACGTGCGTGTACACTACACGTTGTCGCGGCCGGACGAGGACTGGACGGGCCGCACGGGCTACGTCCAGACCCACGTGCGCGAGCTCTGGAGCGCGCTCGCCGAGCAGGGACCGCCTCACGCCTACATCTGCGGCCTGCACGACATGGTCGGCGCGGTGCGCGATCTCCTGCGCAAGGAGATGGGCGCCCCGCGCGAGCAGGTGCACTCCGAGCGCTACGACTGAGCGCGGCCGCAGGCTCGAGTCAGTAGCCCTTGCGCGCGACGGCGGCGTCCGCGAGCTCGATCTCGCGCGTGGACTGGGTGACGATGCACGCGGCCGTGTGGTTGCGGACGCTCACGACGCGCAGCTCGCCGATGACCTCCATCGGGGCGTGCGCGTCGCCGATCGTCGGCGGCGTCTCCACCTCCGCGGGCGAGTCGCTCTCGAGCGCGATGCGCTTGCCCGCGACGTCGCTCGCGAGGCTCTTCTTCCAGGCGTCGCCGCGGCGCACGACGAACAGGCGGTTGCCCGGCTTGAGGCCGTCCTGCTGGCCCTTGTCGATGAAGACGACCTGGTTCTGCCCGTAGAAGTTGTGCGGGTACAGGCTCGCGAGGATCTGCGCGTTGACGTCCTTTTCGTTGCGGACCGGCGGCACCACGTCGAACTTGCGGCCGACCGGGCCGATGTGGGCGCCGCGCTCGATGACGTCGAGCGTCTCGGTGACCTTGCCGCGCGCGATGCGCGTGGCGGGGTCCCAGCGGTCGACGCGCACCGTGCCCTGCAGCTGCACCAGGTTGCCGCCCGGCACCTTCCGCACGGGGCGGAACACGGTGAGATCCTGACCGATGCGCACGTCGTGGCCCGGCCCGATGCGCACGTAGACCTCGTCGGTGTCGGTGAGGAACATCTTGTCCTCGGCCGAGCCGTTGATCTCGCCCCAGTCGTTCTTCTCGTCGTCGTCGATGAAGCCCTGGTCGCGCAAGAAGACGGTCTGCGGCACCACCTGCCGGCGGCGATCGATCAGACTGCCGCCCTGCGGCTGCTGCTGCGCGGAGGGCTGCTGCACGTTCGCGGTCGGCCCGGTCTTGGCGGCGCCTCCGCCCGAGTGCAGCTTCACCTCGTCGCCCGGGTAGATCCAGTGCGGGTTCTGGATCTGCGGGTTATAGGACCAGACGCGCGGCCACTGGTACGGGTTGTGGAAGAAGGTGTCGCAGATGTGCCAGAGCGTGTCCCCGCGCCGGACGACGTACGAGTCCGGGATGGGGCCCTCGCCGAACGTGATGGTGTCGCCGCCCGGGCTCAGGCCCATGCCGCCGCCGCCGCCTCCGAGGTCGCCGGCGCCGTTCGGGTTGCCGTAGAGCGTGCTCCCGCCGCCGCCCCTCGTCGGGTCCATGTCGAAGTGGTCTTCCTGGGTGCCCTGCACACCCTGCGAGGACGAGTAGACGTTGTTGCCGCCTCCGAGCGGCACGCCCGGTTGCTGCGGCGCGACCGCGCCCGGATAGACGTAGCTCTGTGCGGGCGGTGGGGTCGCCCCGCCCGCGCCGCCCGGACCGGCGCCGCCGGAAGCGCCCGCCCCCGCCGCCCCTTGATCCTGGGCGTGCGCCAGCGAGGCCGCCGAGAGGGCCATCGCGGCGAGCGCGAGGGTGAGCGCGCGCTGCCTGACGTAGTGAACGAGCCTCATGGTGTCTCCTGCGGGCCTGAGCCCTTGGGACGAGCGGCCTCGCCCGCGCCTTGGGAGGGAATTCGCCGGGCAGCGTCGCTCCGCGGGTACTCGCGCAGGAGCTTGTCGAAGTACTCCTTCGCCTTGGGCGCGTTGCCGAGCTTCTGCTGAGTCACCCCGAGCTTCAGGAGAGCATCGGGGGTCTTGTTCCCCAGCGGGTAGCGCGCGACGACGCCCTCGAACTGCTCGGCCGCGCGCAGGTAGTCGCCCTGGGCGAAGTAGCACTCGCCTCGCCAGTACGTGGCGTTCGCCGCGAAGGGATGGTCCGGGTAGCGCAGCAAGAAGCCCGCGAACGCGTCGAGGGCCTGCGAGTACTGCTTGGCGTTCACCTGTGCGAGCGCGGCGTCGTAGGCTTTGCGCGCCTCGGGGTCGAGGGCGCTCGGACGCGGGGCGCTCGAGCTCGCCGCGGGGGGAGCGGCGCTCTCGTCCGGCATCGTCTGCTCGACGACTTCCCTGCCGCCGCGGTGCCCGCCGCCGGTCACCCGCAACCCCGGCCGCGCGTTGGTGTCGTCCGCCGCCTGCGCCATGCCGGCCGTCTCGCTCGACGCCTCCGCCTCTTCGGACCCGTCGGGCGCGAGCCGCACCACGCGAAGCGGCGGGGTGGCGGCCGCGCTGGGCCCCACGGGCGGCGCGGTGTCGTGGAGCTCGACCGCCGCCAGCCGCTCGTCGAAGCGTCCCTCGGCGTGCTCGACGTGATCGAGCTCCTCGCGCATCTTCGCGAGCTGCCGCTCCTCGGCGCTCTGCGCGCACCCCAGGAGTCCCCACCCCATGCAGGCGAGGCCCGCGAGCGCGACGCGTCGCCGGCGAACAATCCCTGCCACGCTACTCATGCTGCCTTCAAGCGTAGGCCGCCATGCGGCCGGGGGCCAACTCCTCGTCGCGGACGGGCCATCCGAGGCCAGAAACAAGGGGTGCGTAGTCGCCTTCTCTTTACGGCACGTGCCATTTGAGCAAGAGTCAGGCGCCTTGCCCTCCGCACGCCCGCGCCGCCGGATCGACCTCAAAAAGACCCTCTTTTTGTTGCCGAACATGATCACGCTCCTGTCGATCTTCTGCGGCTTCGACTCGATCCGCCTCTCCGCGCGCGCCCAGGGCGAGGACGACTTCTACCGGGCGTCCATCCTGCTGGTCTTCGCGCTCCTGTGCGACATGCTCGACGGCCGGGTCGCGCGCCTCACCAAGACCCAGAGCGCCTTCGGGCTGCAGATCGACTCCCTCGCCGACGTCGTCTCTTTCGGCGTCGCGCCCGCGCTGCTCGTCTACCAGTGGTCGCTCAGCCAGGCCGGGCCGATCGGCCTCTGGTGCAGCTTCATGTTCGTGGGCGCCGGCGCCGTGCGGCTCGCGCGCTTCAACGTCCTGTCCATGGGCGAGAACGGCCAGCCCACCAAGCCCGGCAAGTACGTCGTCGGCCTGGTGATCCCCGGCGCCGCGGGCATCCTCGTGTCGCTCGTGCTCGCCAACCACGCCATCGCCGGCAACCTGCGCGGGCCGCAGTACGTCTGGCCGCTCGCCGCGCTCACCGTCGCGCTCAGCGTGCTCATGGTGTCGAACATCAAGTTCCGCTCCTTCAAGGAGCTCAGGTTCAACGCCCGCACGGTCGCCTTCGTCCTGTTCATCATCACGTCGAGCGCCATCATCTCGCTGCGCACCCGGCCCGCCTTCGTCCTGACCTGGCTGCTCGCCTGCTACATCCTGCTGGCGCTGGTCGAGTACTTCGTGGGCATCCCCCGGGCCCGCCGGGAGCGCGGCCGCAGCCCGAGCATTCCCCCTCAAGGATGAGCCGCGGCGGGGCTGCTTGCCCCGGCTTGCGCTCTAACCTACCTCTGCTAGTCGTAGATCGGTCACGACGTCTCCGGTTCTCGACTTGGTCTCTCTCTCGCTGTTCGGGAAGTCACGGGTCTGGCGCAGGCGGTGTGCGTGGGCAGCAGGGCCTTCGAGCGGTGCGCGACCCGGCCGACCGATGGCATGATTCGGCGGGTCTGTTTGCGAGACGAGATCGAAGATGGGTACCAGGCTCTACGTGGGTAATCTCTCCTTCACCTCCACCGTCGACACGTTGCGTGCCGCCTTCGCCGAGTCCGGCGAGGTGGTCGACGCGCACATCGTGAAAGACCGCGACACCGGTCGTTCGCGCGGCTTCGGTTTCGTGACGATGAGCACCGAGGACCAGGCGCGCAAAGCCATCGAGGCGATGAACGGCGCGATGCTGGACGGCCGCGCGCTGCGCGTCAACGAGGCGCAGGAGCGGGCCGGCGGCGGCTTCGGCGGTGGTGGTGGCGGCGGTGGTCGCGACTTCGGCGGCGGTGGCGGTCGCGACTTCGGCGGCGGCGGCGGTGGCCGTGGCGGCGGCGGTGGCCGCGGCGGCCGGCGCGATCGCGGCTGACAGCCCGCAGCGAGTCGCGTTTCCCTTCGACGGGATCCACCGCGCCAAAGAAAAGGGCGCACGCGATGGCTCGCGCGCGCCCTGTTTCCTATTTCCGGCTCGTCAGAACTGCGCTTTTTCGGTCGACCCCTCGAGGGCGAGCGTGGACGCGGTGCCGGCCGAGATCACCTCGGCGACCTGATCGAAGTAGCCCGTGCCGACCTCGCGCTGGTGGCGCGTGGCGGTGTAGCCGTCCTTCTCGGCAGCGAACTCGGCTTGCTGCAGCTTCGAGTAGGCCGCCATGCCCTGGTCGCGGTATTCGCGCGCGAGATCGTACATGCCGTAGTTGAGCGCGTGGAAGCCGGCGAGCGTGACGAACTGGAACTTGTAGCCCATGGCGCCGAGCTCGCGCTGGAACTTGGCGATGGTCGCGTCGTCGAGGTTCTTCTTCCAGTTGAACGACGGCGAGCAGTTGTACGCGAGCAGCTTGCCGGGGAACTTGGCGTGGATGCCCTCGGCGAACTCTCGTGCCTGCGCGAGGTCGGGCGTGGACGTCTCGCACCAGATCATGTCGGCGTACGGCGCGTACGCGAGGCCGCGCGCGATGGCCGTCTGGACGCCGCTCTTGAGGCGGTAGAAGCCCTCGGCCGTGCGGTCCTTGCTCACGATGAACGGGCGGTCGCGCTCGTCGATGTCGCTCGTGATGAGCTTGGCGCTGTCGGCGTCGGTGCGGGCGACGAGGACGGTCGGCACGTCGTAGATGTCGGCCGCGAGGCGCGCGGCGACGAGCGTGCGGATGAACTGCGCCGTCGGCACCAGGACCTTGCCGCCCATGTGGCCGCACTTCTTCTCGCTCGCGAGCTGGTCCTCGAAGTGCACGCCCGCGGCGCCCGCCTCGATCATGCTCTTCATGAGCTCGTGGGCGTTGAGCGGACCGCCAAAGCCGGCCTCGGCGTCCGCGACGATCGGCGCGAGCCAGTAGCGATCGTGGTGACCCTCGGCGACGTCGATCTGGTCGGCGCGGAGCAGCGCCGCGTTGACGCGACGGACGACGTTCGGCACGCTGTCGACCGGGTAGAGGCTCTGGTCGGGGTACATGCGGCCCGAGGTGTTCGCGTCGGCCGCGACCTGCCAGCCGGACAGGTAGATGGCCTTCAGGCCGGCGCGCACCTGCTGCACGGCCTGGTTGCCGGTCAGCGCGCCGAGCGCGTTGACGTAAGGCTCGGTGTGCAGCAGCTCCCAGAGGCGCTCGGCGCCGAGGCGCGCGAGCGTGTACTCCACGTGGAACGATCCGCGCAGCCGCTCGACGTCCTCTTGCGAGTAGGGCCGCGTGATGCCCGCGAAGCGGTCGCGCAGCGTGACGAGTTCATCGGTATTGTAGCTCGAAAGGGTGACGGCAGCGCTCATGGCGTTCCTCTTGGGTTTTTCATTCCGTGATGCGGTCGTACGCGGGCAAGGTGAGAAATTCTTCGAACGTGTCTTGCAGGACGAGGCCCTCGAAGAGCTTGCGCGCCGCGGCGAACTTTCCGCGGGCGAAGCGCTCCTTGCCGACCTCGCCCTCGATGCGCTTCATCTCTTCGCCGATGACGACCAGGCAGCGGTCCCGGTCGAACGGCCGGCCGTCGATGGCGACGTGGTGGTGCAGCCACTGCCACACCTGCGCGCGGGAGATCTCCGCGGTCGCGGCGTCCTCCATCAGGTCGTAGAGCGGCACGCAGCCCTGCCCTCGCAGCCATGACTCGAGGTACTGCACGCCCACGCGCACGTTGTGGCGCAGGCCCTCGAGCGTCGGCGCGCCGGCCGGCACGGCGAGCAGGTCCTCGCGCCCGACCTTGACGTCCTCGCGCTTGTTGTCGATCTGGTTCGGCGACGGCATGTGCGCGTCGAAGATCTCCATGGCGACCGGCACGAGCCCCGGGTGCGCGACCCAGGTCCCGTCGTGGCCGTCCTTCGCCTCGCGGAGCTTGTCTGCGCGAACCTTGGCGAAGGCCTTCTCGTTCGCCTCGGGGTTGCCCTTGATGGGGATCTGCGCCGCCATGCCGCCCATCGCGTGCACGCCGCGGCGGTGGCACGTCTGGATGAGCAGCTGCGAGTAGGCCCGCAAGAAGCCCTTGTCCATCGTCACCACGCCGCGATCGGGCAGCACGGCCTCGGACTCGCCGTGGCGCTTCTTGATGAAGCTGAAGATGTAGTCCCAGCGACCGCAGTTGAGGCCGGCGGAGTGCTCGCGCAGCTCGTAGAGGATCTCGTTCATCTCGAACGCGGCGGGCAGCGTCTCGATGAGCACCGTGGCCTTGATGGTGCCGCTGGGGATCCCGAGGACGCGCTCGGCGTGCAAGAAGACGACGTTCCAGAGACGCGCCTCGAGGTGGCTTTCGAGCTTCGGCAGGTAGAAGTACGGGCCGCTGCCGCGCTCGACGAGCTCGCGAGCGTTGTGGAACATGAACAGGCCGAAGTCGAGCAGCGCGCCGCGCATCGGGCTGCCGTCGACCAGCACGTGCTTCTCGAGCAGGTGCAGCCCGCGCGGCCGCACGAACAGGACCGCCGTCTCCTCGTTGAGCCGGTACTTCTTCTCGGGCGTCTCGAGCGAGATCGTCCCGCGGACGGCGTCGAAGAGGTTCTTCTGGCCCTGCACCACGTTGCTCCACGTCGGCGTGGTGGAGTCCTCGAAGTCGGCCATGAAGACGCGGGCGCCCGAGTTGAGCGCGTTGATGATCATCTTGCGATCGACGGGCCCGGTGATCTCGACGCGGCGATCGCGCAGCTCCGCGGGGACGGGGGCGCACGTCCAGCTGCCGTCGCGGATGTGCCGGGTCTCCGGGAGGAAGTCCAGCCGCTCGCGCCGCGTGCGCCGCGAGAGCAGCTCTGCAATCGTCGGCCCGAAGGTGCGCTGGAGGTCGGCGACGAACGCGAGCGCCTCGGGGCCGAGAATTCCGTTGGTTCCCTCCGTGCTGCCTCGAATTTCGACCGTGCTCATGGTCCGCCTCGTTCGCGTCAAGGCAGCAGTCGCTGCGTTGCGTCAGAACATGCGTGTTGTGGCTTCACAAGTCAACGAACAGCATGATAACAGCTAGAAAGTATGGTCCAGAGTAGTCAACGACAAGCTGTCATTCGGTCAATGTTGTCAATAAAAGGGTCGGACGCTATGCTTGGACCATGAGTGCCTCCGGCGAAGCGGGTGTACGATTTGGGAGCAAAGTTCGTGCTCTGCGCCGCCGGGAGGGCGTCAGCCAGGCAGAGCTGGCGGGCAAGCTCGGGGTCTCGGCGAGCTACCTCAACCTGATCGAGAACAACAAGCGGCCGCTTCCGGCGCCGCTGCTCGTCAAGCTGGCCCAGCACTTCAACGTGGACCTCACCCAGTTCGCGAGCGACGAGGACGCGCGGCTCGTCGCCGACCTGATGGAAGCGTTCGCCGATCCGCTCTTCGACGACCCGGCCCTCACGTCGGCGGAGGTCCGCGAGATGGCGGGCTCGAGCCCCGCGGCCGCGCGCGCCGTGCTCACGCTCTACCGCGCCTATCGCACCGCCAAGGTAAGCGCGGACGACCTGTCCTCGCTCATGGCCGAGCGCGACGACGCGAGCCCGGCCGCCGCGTCGCACCTGCCGAGCGAGGAGGTGAGCGACCTCATCCAGCGACACTTCAACCACTTCCCTGCCCTCGAGGCGGCCGCCGAAGAGCTCGTGCGCCGCGCGAAGCTCCACACCGACGATCTGTACGCCGGCCTCGTCCGACACCTCGAGCGCGACCATGGCATTTCGGTACAGATCGCGCGCACCGGGGCGGATCGCGGCACGCTGCGCCGCTACGACCCCGAGAAGAAGGTGCTCACCCTGTCGGAGCTTCTGCCGACGCGCAGCCGAACCTTCCAGCTGGCCTATCAGATCGGCGTGGTCACGCAGCGCGACGCCATCGAGTCGGTCGTGCAGCGCGACTCCTACCTCACGACGGACGCGTCTCGCTCGCTCGCCCGCATCGCGCTCGGCAACTACTTCGGCGGGGCCGTGCTCATGCCCTACTCCGAGTTCCTCGAGGCGGCGCAGGAGGAGCGCTACGACATCGACGTCATCGGGCGGCGCTTTCGCGTGGGCTTCGAGCAGACGTGCCATCGGCTCACCACGCTGCGACGGCCGGGCGCGGAGGGTGTGCCCTTCCACTTCGTGCGCATCGACGTGGGCGGCAACATCTCCAAGCGCTTCTCCGCATCGGGGATCCGCATCGCGCGCTTCGCCGGCGCGTGCCCGCGATGGAACATCTTCGCCGCCTTCCTCACGCCGGGGATGATCCGCATCCAGGTCTCGCGCATGCCGGACGGCGAGGTCTTCTTCTGCCTCGCGCGCACCATCCAGAAGGACTCGGGCGGGTACCACGCCCAGCAGCCGGTCATGGCGATCGGCCTCGGCTGCAAGCTCGAGCACGCCAAGCAGCTCGTCTACTCCGACGG
>DATIQP010000309.1:0-13934 GCA_035470765.1 Polyangiaceae bacterium
GGGCTGCCGACCTGGGGCGGTCTGCGCAGCGGTCTGCGGTATCCCGATCGCATCGTCGAGGTGGACGGCATGACGCTGTCATCCGGCGCGCGTAGCGGCGAGGAGCTCAACCAAGCCGTGCTCCGGGCCGCCGCCCGCGGACACGAGCGCGTGCACGTGCGCGTGGAGTCTCGGGGCGAGAGCCGAGAGCTCGATCTGACCATCGAGAGGCTGGGAGGAGTCGCGTGGTGGTGGCTCGCCGGACTCTCCATCCTCATAGGCCTGCTCTACATCGGCGGCGGCATGATCGCGATGGCGGCGAGTCCCCGCGGCCCGCTTGCCCGCACGTTCGCCAAGTCCGCGTTCGTCGGGGGGATGTTCATGCTGTCGCTCTTCGACGTGCACACCACGCGCACGCTCGTCCCCGTCTGGAGCACGGCGTTTGCCATGCTGCCCGCGGCGTGCATTGCCCTCGCACTGCGACTGCCCGACAACGTGCCGCTGCTCGATCGCCACCCCTGGATCGTTCGGGCGCTCGACGCGATCGGTGCACTCGTCGCTGCGGTCACCGTGGCACGCGAGATGCTCGGGCTCCCGACCACGTCACTTCACGCCGCCAGCTCGGGTGCCTTCGGCGCAGCGCTCATCTTCCTGCCGGTCACGATCTTCGTGCGCTTCCTCCGCGCCAAGGGGCAACGCCGGGCCAACCTCTCGGCGCTCATCACGTCCATGGTCCCGGTCTACGCCTTGATGGGCGCGAGCATGCTCATCACGCTGCTGCTGCCCAGCGGTGTGATCCTCGTCTTTGCAGTCGTGCCGCTGCTCTCCATCGGGCCCCTGGTCACGGGGTACGCCTACCTCCGTCACGATCTCTGGCAGACCGACGCCCTCATCTCCCGCGTCGTGACCCTGGCGAGCGTTGGCACGCTGTCGTGTCTGCTTGCGCTCGCTCTCGGGGCTGGCTTTGCTGCCAGTCTGGGCGTTCCTCTCGGCCATGCTTTGTTGGCCGCCACGTGCGGCGCCGCCCTGGCGGCCGTCCTGGTGAGCTCGGCGCTGGGGGTGACCGACCGGACCTTCTTCCCCACGCTCGCGGGCTACAAGCCGACCATCGATCAGCTCAGCGAAGACCTGCTCGGAGTCGCGAGCCCTGCCGAGGTCGTCTCGGCGATCGAGCGCCTCGTCGTCCGCTGGCTTCCGTGCGAGCGGGTCGTGCTGGAGCTCGGGTCCCGCGGCGTCGAGGCGCCCGAGGAGGTCCTCCAGGGACACGAGCTCACGCTCCCCGTGCTCTTCCGTCGCCAACCTCTCGCCACGCTTCGTGTCCGGCGTGCGGCCGACGGCACGCCCTTCACGAGCGAAGACGCCGACCTGCTCCACACCATCACCAACCTGGCCGCGCTGGCCCTCGCGCACGCCAACGCCTACGCCGAGCTCGAGAAGCGGCGAAAGCAGCAGGTCGCGGCGGGCCGCGGCGAGCGCCTGGCCATCCTGGAGACGCTCGCCGCGGAGATCGCTCACGAGGTGCGCTACCCCATCAACTTCTTCAAGGCCGTCTTCGCGAGGACCGATCCTCGGCTCGACAGCGAGGAGCTGGAGATCGGCCGGGAGGAGGTCGATCGGCTCGAGCGGCTCGTCGCGGGGTTTCGGCCGCTCGCGACGCAGCACGTCAGCCGGGGCCTGGTGTCGCTGCGAGAGCTCGCCGAGCGGGCCGCAGCGCTCGTGGGCGATGCCCTCGGCACACGCGATCTCGACATCGACGTACCCGCCGAGATCTCGCTTCGCTGCGACGCGGACAAGGTCACTCAGATCCTCGTGAACTTGCTGGCGAACGCCATCGAAGCGACCGGCGGCGGCGATCGGCTGGGGATCCGCTGGTCCGCCACGCCCACGGGGGGCTTGCTGCGCATCTGGGACACCGGCCGGGGCTTCGAAGGCGACGGCGCGCAGCTCTTCGTCCCGTGGTTCACGACCAAGGCCGGAGGAACCGGACTGGGTCTGTCCATCTCTCATCGCTTCGCGCGGTCTCACGGGTGGAGCTTGGACGTTTCCCGCGTCGACGGGCTCACTCGGTTCGACATCGTCATCGCTGCAGCGGACATCGTCCTTGCCACTTCGGGTTCGGAGAAGCAGACATGAAGATCCTCATCGTCGATGATCAGCGCAGCGCGCGGCGCGTGCTCCGCGACATGCTCGCGAGCCTGCCGGAGCTCGAGCTGCTCGAGGCCGCCGACCGCGTGCAGGCCGTGGAGATCGTCGAGCGCCAGCAGCCCGATCTCATCCTGCTCGACATCCGTCTGTCCGCCGACACGCGTGATCGCGGCGGGCTCGAGCTGCTGCGGCAGGTGCGAGCCTCGGGCATCGCGGTGCCCACCATCGTGGTGACGTCGGCCGGAGAGCTCGCCGAGGTCCGCGAGGCCATGCGGGCGGGCGCGCAAGACTATGTCTTCAAGGACGAGCTCTGCCCCGAGCTGCTGGTGCCGATCGTGGAGGGCTTCCGCGAACGGCTTCGCCTGGCGGACGAGATCGTGCGTCTCCGCGAGAAGGTGGACTCCACCTTTGGACCGGACGCCATCCTGGGCGAGTCACCCGCGATCGACCGCGTTCGGAAGCTCGTACGCCGCGTGGCCTCGGCGGACGCCACCGTCCTCATTCGCGGCGAGACGGGCGTGGGCAAGGAGATGGTGGCGCGCGCCATCCACCAGACGAGCTCACGGCGTGACGCGCCGTTCATCGCCGTCAACTGCTCGGCACTGCCCGGGACGCTCGTCGAATCGCTGCTCTTCGGCCACGAGAAGGGCGCATTCACGGGCGCCGACCGACGAGTCCGCGGGCAGCTCGAGCTCGCCGGCGGCGGCACCATCCTGCTCGACGAGATCGCCGAGATGGGCCCCGAGCTCCAGGCCAAGCTGCTGCGCGTGCTCGAAGACCGGAAGTATCGGCCGCTGGGCTCGGAGGCCGAGCTCCCGCTGCGCGCCCGCGTCCTCGCCGCCACGCACGCGCCGCTCGAAGCGCGCGTGGCGGAGAAGCGCTTCCGGGAGGACCTGTTCTATCGCCTGAACGTGGTCGCCATCGACGTGCCGCCCCTGCGCGATCGACGCAGCGACATCCCGCTGCTCGTGTCGGCCGTCGCCAGCCAGTTCTCGCGCAAGCTGCGCTTCTCGGACGAGGCCATGGCGTGGCTGGAGCGGCGCCCGTGGCCGGGGAACGTGCGCGAGTTGCGCAACGTCGTGGAGCGCATCGCGCTGCTCGCGGACGAGGACACCATCGGCGTTCCGGCTCTCGTCGAAATCGTCGGCGACGGCCCAAGGGGCGACGTCGGCGGCGACATCGATCGCATCGCGCGGTCGCTCATCGCCTTGCCGGACGGACGCGGGTCGAAGCTGCGCCTCGTCGAGCGCGCGGTGCTGCAGCACGCGGTCGACGTGTGCGGGGGTAACAAGAGCGCGGCTGCCCGCCTCATTGGGATCGAGCGCAAGCAGCTCGAGCGGCGATGGGAGCGGATGAGCGCGGAGAGGGTGGAGGAAGAGGAAGAGGATTGAGCCCACCCCAAAACGTAGGCTTTTCGACTGCCCACTACCTCGTCGTCGAGGACGATCCGGTCTTGGCGCAGGCGCTCTGCCGCTTTCTACGCACGACGGGGGCGAAGGCCACCGCGGCCTCGACGATCGCCGGCGCGATGGCGTCCATCGGCGCCGGTGCTCCCATCGACGGCCTGTTGCTCGACGTGGGCCTCCCGGACGGCTCGGGCCTGGAGCTGCTCGCGGCCGCTCGCGCCCGCGGAGTGCACGCCCCGGCGCTCGTGCTCACGGGGCACCACGACACGGACACCCTCGCGGCCGCGCAACTGCACGGCGCCCAGTTCTTGCCCAAGCCTCCACGCGAGGAGAACCTGCGGGCGTTCATCGACGCGACGCTGGAGTTCCGTCGCGTCACACGCTCCCGGCTCGACGAGCTGGTGGCGGAGTGGGCGGCGAAGTACGGCCTCACGCCTCGCGAGGAGGAGGTGCTGCTGCTCACTTGCACGGGGGTCGCTCGCGGGGACCTGGCCGGCGAGCTCGGGGTTCAGGAGACCACCATCCGGACCACCGTGAGGCGGCTGCTGCGCAAGGCGGGACAATTCAGCCTCGGGGACCTGACCGCGAAGGTCCACCGCGAGCTGTTCGGTCATGAGTAGCCCCGGCGAGCTCAGCCTCCGCATCCTCGGTGGCCTCGTGCGCTACGTGGAGGACTTCGACGGCACCGACGCGCTCAACGAGCTCCTGGAGGGCAGCGGCGTCGAGCGCGACGATTTCGAGCACGGACGCTGGGCCACGCTCGAGCAGATCGAGACGATCCTCGCTCGTATCCGTCCCCGCTTCCCCGACGACGCGTCCTTCACGCGCGCGTTCGGCTACCGCCTCGCCGACTCGCTCGGGCCGATGCGCTTGCTGGCGTGGGCGACGGCGCCCGCGCAGCTCTTCGCCAAGGGGCTCGAGTCGATCGACACGCTGTCGACCATCAGCCACGCCGAGCTCGTCTCGATCGGGCGCAACTACGTCGACGTCCGCTACTGGACCGACAAGCCGGAGAGCCGGCTGCTCTGCCTCTCTCGCCAGGGCCAGATCGGCGCTTGCACGACGCTGGTGGGCCTGCCGCCGGCGACGTTCGAGGAGAGCGGGTGCGTGGCCCGCGGCGACCCGGAGTGCCGCTACCGGATCCGCTGGGCCGAGCGTCGCCACGGGTGGCTCGTGCCCGTCGGCCTCGCCGTGGGATGCGTCGTCGCGGCGCTCGCAGCCCACTCCACCCACGCGTTCGTGCCGTGGCTCGCCTGGCCAGCGCTCGGGGCGCTCGTCGGCCAGGTCGCCGCCCAGCAGCGAGTGCACCGGCGACACGAGGAGTTCGAGCGACAGGCCACGCACGCGCTCGGCGAGCTCGCCCGAGTCGAAGCGGAGGCGCGGCGCGAGCTGGTCGGCCTGCACGAGCGGCAGCAGCAATGGAACCGACACCTCGAGGCGGAGCTCACCGAGCGTACCCGGGCCGCCCAGCGCCTCGCCGCGGCGCTCGAAGAGGAGCGCGAGACGCAGCAGCTCGTCATTCGCGGCGTCTCGCACGATCTACGCAATCCGCTCGCCGCACTCGAGGTCATGTCCTGGGGGATGAAGGACGTGCTCGACCTCCGCAACGAGGACCAGCGCGCGCTGCTGGACGGCTACACTTCGGCGGTCGCGCAGCTCAAACGCCTCGTCAACGAGCTGGTGCAAGACGCGCGCACGCGGCTCGCTCCCGTCGCGTCGCGGCAGGAGGTCGCCAACCTGTCGGCACGCCTTCGGAGGCGCCTCGGCGCGCTCGTGTACGGCAAGGACATCGCCGTATCCGTGACCCTGGCACCGTCCGCGCCGGAGGCGATCGAGATCGCTCCGCTGGTGCTCGACCGCGTGCTCGACAACCTGTTCACCAACGCGGCGAAGTACACCGACCACGGCCGCATCGTGCTGGAGATCGGCGGCGACGCGCGCTGGCTCGTGCTGCGCCTCTCGGACACCGGGCGCGGGATCGAGCCGCAGCGGCTGGGAGAGATCTTCAACTCGCCGGGCGACGCCCCGCGAGACGCCGACGGCAAGAGCTTCGGCGTCGGTCTCTCGGTCGTCGTCCAGCTCCTCGCCCAGATCGGCGGGCGGCTCGAGGTGGCCTCGCGCGTCGGGGAGGGCACGACATTTTGGGTGCACCTGCCGCTGAAGGCCAGCCCCGTCGAAGGGCGTTTGATCCCCATCTCGGAAGCGCTCGTGGCCGACATCGTGCATGTGCGCCTGCCCACGTCGCACGCCCTCGCGCGCCGCGAGTCCGTGCGGCCTAGGGCCAACGCCGATACCTGACGACGCGGATGCTCTTGCCGCGCGGCGTGGGCTCGTGCTGGAACGTGTGGGTCATGCGGAGCACCGCGCCGAGGCCCGAACCCAGCCCGCGCCGCCGCACGAGAGCCTCCGGCGCGATTGGCCCGCGGTCGTCGTGACCGTCGCGCAGCGCCAGGGACAGGTCGCGGAAGGGCGGGCCCTGGTCGAAGGCGATGATCTCCAGCCCCACGCCCCGGCCCGCGTCCTCGACGAGGCGCACGCGCAGCTCGCCGCCGCCGGCGTGCTCGATGACGTTGGACGCGAGCTCCATCACGACGATGCCGATCTCCCCCTCGGCGGTGCGGTCGAAGCCGGCGGAGGCGGCGAGGTTGCGGGCGAGCCGGCTGGCAAAATAGGCGTCGGTCCGGTGCTGGAGGCTCACCGTCGACGCCTCGAAGCCGGGCGCGAGGTCCGTCTGGCGCGCGGGGATCATTCGGCCTTGGCCTTGCGCGCGGAAGAGCGGTTGACCCACTGCCGCAGCCCGTCGCGCAGGCTGCGGTGCGTCCGCACGCCGTGCAGCTCGACGCCGATGTGCACCACCGTCTGGGCAATGCCGGGGTTGATGCCGGTGAGCACGCAGTGCGCGCCGAGGAGGCGCACCGCCTTCGCCATGCGCAGGAAGTGATCGGCCGTGCGGGTGTCCATCGCCTCGATGCCCGTGATGTCGATGATCGCGCACTCCGCGCCCTTGGCGACGATGGCCTGCAGCAGCGACTCGGTCATCTCCGCGCTGCGGTGCGAGTCCATCACGCCGACGACGGGCAGGCACAGGACGCCGTCCCACACTTCCATGATGGGCGTGGACAGCTCGCGGATCGCCTCGCGCTGCCGCTCGATCATGGCGAGCTTCTCCTCCAGCTCGGCCTGGTAGGCGGTGGCGTGCTTGTGGGCCTGCTCGAGCGACGCCACCATCTCGTTGATCGCGGCCCGCAGGGCGCCGAAGGGGTCGGACTCCGGCAGGTCGGTCTCGAGCCGCACCGAGTAGTCGCCGGCCCCGACGTCGGCCAGGGTGAGCAAGATGTCGGCGATGCGCTCGGAAACGTCGATGTCGATGTCGTTCATGATCGAAGCCTCCTCAAGACCACTTCACCTCGAAACGAAAGGCGCTGCCGCGCGGCTCCGCCTCGAGCCCCGTGTACCGGACGTCCACCCCGCCGCAGCCCATCGCCGCGTGCACCCCCTCGATCCATCCCGCCGAGACCGGGGCGACGTGGTCGAAGCCGTCGACGCCTCGCATGATCATGCTCGCGCGCTTGTCCTTGAACCCGGTCGGGTCCACCTCGAAGCTGCCGAACGAGAACATCCGCGGCCAGATGTCCGGCATCTTCTTGAGGAACACCGGCGGTGTCATCACCTTCAGCAGCAGGCGCATGAAGGTGCCGGTGGCCGCGTCGGAGAGGTGCCGGCCCAGGGCCCGCGCCGTCCGCTCCGCCTCCGGCTCGCTGGCCGCGACGTGCGCCATCGCGGTCAGGAGCGCCACCAGATCGCCGATCGGATACCAGTTGCCCGCCCGCACGCGCGGCAGCTTCTCGCGCATGTCGGGCGCGAGCTGCGCCACGATCTGGTCGCGGACAGCCGCCGAGAAATGGCTGTCGATGAAGGTGATCGTCTGCTCCACGTTGAAGCCCTTGGTCAGCCTGTCGTCGCTCATCGTCGTTGCGCTCCTTCCCTCCGGTCGTGCTGCTCGTCGTCGTCGTCGTCGAACGGATCGTCGAGGTCGTCGTATTCGTCGAAGCCCGCCCCCTCGTCGTCTTCCTCGCTCCACTCCATGCGCGCGCCCAGCAGCGCCAGCGCGGCCTCGAGCGACCGCGCCGAGTCCACGTGCGGCATCTCGATGCCCATCGTCTGCACGGTCATCGCGGCCTCGGGGCTCATGCCGGAGAACACCGTGCGCGTGCCCATCAGCGCGACCGAGGTGGCCAGGCGCGAGAGCATCGCGCAGAGGTGGCTGTCGATCATCCAGGCCCCGGTGAGATCGATCACCAGGGCGCGGACCCCGCCTTGGTGGACGCGCAGCAGCACCTCGCCGCACAGCGTCCCGGCCGCGGCGTCGTCCACCTCGCCCTGGACCGCGACGAGAAGGATGTTCCAGAAGCCGAGGATGGGGATGCGTTCGATCATGGGTCCTCCGTGACGTCGGCCACGAGGATCGCGGCGTCGTCGTGATCGTGCGAGCAGGCCTCGAGGATGCGATCGCACGTCTGTTGCGGGCTCAGCGCGTCGAAGCGTTCGAGCGAGAGGCGCGTGGTTGCGATGCCGTCGCTGAACATCATCAACCGGGCGCGGGGGCCGAGCCGGCCCTCGAACGGCTTGAACGAGCGCACCTGAGCGCCGAGGATCCCCGAGCTGAGCACCGAAGGCACCTGGCGCGGGTACGAGCGGAGCTCCACGTTGCCGACGCCGCAGCCACGGACGACGCCGTCCTCCTCCAGCACGCACACCATCGCCGCGGCGCCGCGCGAGCCGCGGAGCGCCGCGTGCATGGCGTGGATCACGCGCAGCGGCCCCTGATGGATCTCCGTTCGCGCCGCGGCTTGCGCGGCGGCGTCGGCCACCTGGGAGGCCTCGGGACCGTGCCCGAGCGCGTCGATGACGCAGAGGAGCGAGAAGGCGCCCTCGGCGCGCACGACGATCCGGTCGCCGCACTCGGTCTCCCCGCGCCTGGGTCGGGTGCGATGGGCGAGCAAGAGGTTCGGTCGCTTCATACCGACAGCTCCACCTGGATGGTCGTGCCGCGAGCGCCGGTCTCGATTTCGAAGCTCTTGGACAGGCGCTTGGTCCCGAGCAGCCCGAGGCCCATGCCCGTCTTGCTGCGGTAGCGGCCGGACATGATCTCGTCGAGGTTCGGAATGCCCGTCCCGCGGTCCGCCGCGACGACTCGAACTGTACGCGCGGACGGCGGGCCCTTGGGCCCGACCTCGATCGAGCCGCGCGGCGTGTAGAGTGCGATGTTGCGGGCGAGCTCCGCGACGACGGTGGCCACTCGCTGGATGACGAAGCTGCGCGCGCCGAACTCCTCGCACAGGGCGACCGCGGCCTGCCGCGCGAGCAGCACGTCCTGCTCGCCCGTGATCGGCACCCGGCGCGGCTCCGGTGTCGCCGCCGTGCCCACCGAGAGCAGCTCGTTGCGGAGCCGCCGCGGGTCGACGTTGCCGAAGAGGGTGAGGCCGTGCTGCAGATCGGCGAGCAGCGCGGGGACGTCGGTGGACCTGAGGCTGGTCGGGCTGAGGCCGCGGCGACGGAGCGCGTTGTGCAGCACGCCCTCCGCGTTCAGGCGCGAGACGTGGCGTGCCAGGACCGCGAGGACCTGGGCATACGGGGCGTCCGCTTTCGGCCGGGCGTCAATCGACGCCATCGGGATCGGGACCGAGCGCGGGTTCGTTCCAGCGCATGACCACCGCGGCGGCCGATGACGCGCTCCCGATCGATTGCAGGAGCACGAGATCGCCCGTGCGAAGGCGCCCCTTGCGTGCGGCGTAGTGCAGGTTGCCCGGCATGAGCGCGGGTCCGGTGTTGGCGTAGAACCGGTTGGTGCACACCGTCCGCTCCGGATCGACCTCGAGCGCGCGCGCCGCGAAGCGCGCGAACCAGGGCACGGGTGTGTGAAAGACGAAGAGCGCGATGTCGGAGAGCGAGACGCCGGCCTTCTCGACCGCGCCGAGGCAGCACTCGCGCACGTAGCGCGTCGCGGTCTCGGCGAGGACGCGCCCGGTCTTCGGCGACGCGACCATGTGGACCCAGGGCTCGTCGCGGCCGTCCTTGTGCAGCTCGAACGAGAAGGTACCGCACGTGTCCGACGAGTGGATCGACGTGCCGCCGAGGTAGCCGAGGCCGTCCTTCACGGGCGAGACGACGAAGGCGCCCGCGCCGTCGCCGAGGAACCACGAGAGCGAGTCGCTGCCCTCGAGGAAGCGCGAGTACGTGCACGACGCGACCACGAGCACGTTCTCGTGCTGGCCCGCGGCGACGAGAGCCGACGCGGTCTCGAAGCCCACCACCGATCCGGAGCACGCGGTCTCGAGGCTCCACGCCGCGCAGCGCGCCCCGATCGCCTCCGCGAGCCGCGGAGCGTTGCCGACGCCGATCTGGTCGGGCAGGAACGACGCGACGATGGCCAGATCGATGTCCGAGGCGCTCAACCTCGCCGCGGCGAGCGCGTCGTTGGCCGCCCTCGTCTCGAGACTGAGCGCGCTCTCGCCTGGTCCGAGCACCCGCCGCTGGACCGAGCCGCGGAAGGGGTCGTGGAGGTAGGGCTGCATCTCCGCCTGGAAGAGGTTCTTCGCCGGCTCGCCGGCGCGCGACCACAGGCGGGCGAGGGCCGACTGCTCGGCCTCGGCCACCACGTCTGGGTAGCCGGCGCGAAAGTAAGAGTTGCCGCGCACGATGGTGGGGAAGGCCACCGCGAGCGAACGCATTCCGACCGATCTCATCGCTGTCCTCCGACCCCCTGCTCGACCAGGCTGGCGTTGCGCTTTCGCGAGGGCGCCAGCTCCATGGGATCCACGTCCACGTCCACGACCACCGGCCCCGCTTCGCGCATGGCGGCCGAGAGTGCGCCGGCCAGCTCCGACTCGCGCTGCACGCGCAGGCCGCGCGCCCCCATCGCCTCGGCGATCCGGGCGAAATCCGTTCGGGGAATGGCGGTGGCGAAGGGCTCGTACCCGACCGACTCCATCCCTTGGCGGATCATCCCGTACTGGCTGTCGTTGAGCACGACCCAGATCGCCCGGGCGCGGTGCTGCACCGCCGTGCTGACCTCGCTGTTCATGAGCATCGCGCCGTCGCCGAGGATCGCGAGCGCCTTGCGGCCGCTGGAGAGCGCCGCGCCGACCACGCCGGTCGCCGCGTGGCCCATCGATCCGAAGCCGAGGCTCGTGCGGTACGCGGCGCACCCGTCGAAGCGCAGCCAGTGAGTCGCCCACGCGAAGGCGTTGCCCGCCTCGGACAGCACGATCGGATCGCCCGCCTCGACGACGTGCTTCTGGATCGCGGCCATCAGCGCCTGCGGCCGGACCGGCCCGTCCGCCTTCGTTCCGGTGATCACGGGGAACGGCGCGCGGGCGGGCGCGGGCGCCGTCGAGCGAAGCGACGGACCGCGCTCCATGAGCCCCTCGAGGAAGAGCGCCACGTCCGACTCGAGCGCGAGCGTCGGCGCGTCCGGGAACGCCGCGCCGAAGACGTCCGGGGCGATGTCGACGTGGAGCAACCTCTTGCGCGCCACCATGCGCGTGTCCCAGAGCGACGTCATCTCCCCGAGGCGCGTGCCCAGCACGAGCACGTGGTCGGGGCGGTGCGCGGCCATGTACTCGTCGACCAGGGCGTGGCCGCCGAAGCCCGTGACGCCGAGGTATTGCGGGTGCGACTCGGGGAAGATGCCCTTGCCGCGCGGCGAGCTCATCACCGGCGCGCCGGTGCGCTCGGCGAAGCGACGGAGCGCAGGCGCGGCGCCGCGCGCCCCGAAGCCGGCCCACACGACGAAGGACGAACCCTCGAGCAGGTGCACCACGACGTCGACCGCGGTCGGATCGCACGTCGCGCGCCCGAGCGCTTCCGGCGCGCGCGGGGTCATGGTGGGCGCCCGCGCCGACTGCATCGAGGCGGGGAGCTGCACGTGCGCGACGTACGGCCCGGCGCGCCGCAGGCCGCGGAGGATCCGGTTGGCGACGACGGGAAAGGAGCTCGCGTCGTCGACGAGGAGGGACTCGTCGAACAGCCCGCCTCGCGGGAACGTGCCCGAGTCCGAGACGCGATCGACGCCGGTCTCCTGGAAGGCCCAGCGCCCGCGGTTGGAGGCGGGCGTCGCCGCGGAGACGAGGAGCACCTTGGCGCCTTCCCACCGCGCGGCGGCGAGCCCCGTCAGCGCGTTCATGACCCCCGGCCCCGTCGTGGCGAAGACGAGGCCGGGGCGGCCGGTGGCGAAGTAGGCCTCGGTGGCGGCGAACGCGGCGCCGGCCTCGTGCCGGCAGTGCACGATCTGGATCGGGCTGCTCTCGAGCGCGCGCGCGAAGGGCGCGATCGCCCCGCCGATGAGCCCGTAGGCGTGGGTAATCCCCGCGCCTACGAGCATGTCGACGAGCGACTCGGCGATGCTGACCGAGGGTCGCGCGTCGCGCGCCACGGGGAGGGTGGTGGAGTCGTGGCTCGCGGCCGGGCCGCGAGATTCGGCGTGTACGAAGGGAGTTGCCATTGGTGGTTCGCGCTTACAGGTCGCCGTCGTCGTCGTCGCAGCTCCAGACGCTGCAGAAGGTCGGCAAGGGCGGCCGGCCCGTGTCCCAGAACGCCAGCGCGCTCTGCCAAAGCTCGTCGCGTCCCGCCTCGAAGAGCAGCGCGTGAGCGCCTCCCTCGATGACGTGCAGCTGCACCGGCCCGCCGTACTCCGACTGGAACGCGGCGACGTCCTCCGGCGGCGTGACCGGATCGGCAGTTCCCCAGAACTGCAGCGCCGGCGCGCGACCTTCCTGCGCGTCGAACGGCGGCAGGTAGAACCCCTCGAGCGTGGGGCCCGTGGCGTACGAGCCGGGCAGGTTCGCGGCGACCCAGGTCGTCGCGTCCGGCGTGGCGTTGGACAGCAGCGGCGCGTACGCGCCCGGCGTCGTGTCGATGTAGCCGTTCGGCGCGCTCTGGAGGAACGCCAGGAACTGCGGCGTGAAGAACACCGACTGGAAGAACGGCGTCACGGACTTGTAGACGTTGGACGCCAGCACGATCCGCCCGATGTGGCTCGGATCCGTCGACGACTGCGTGCCGCCCAGCGCCACGGCGAGCGACGCGCCGAGGCTCATGCCGAACACGTCGACCTGATCGACGTGGTGCGTGCGGCGTATCCACTCGACCAGCGTCCCGAGGTCGCCGAGGATGCGCCACTTGGTGACCGTGCTGCCGTCGGCGGGGCGAGTGCTCAGTCCGTAGCCCTCGTAGCTCGGCGTGAAGACGAAGTAGCCGTCCTTCGCGATGCGTTCCATCGCGTCGTAGGTGGGGTCTGCGGGGACCTGCGCGTCGTAGATCGCGTTGGTCGCCAGCGTCGGAGGGAGCATCAGCACCGCTCGTCGAGGGAACGCCGCGAGCGAGCCGACCGAGTACTTCTCGAGGACATGCAGCGTCACGTCGTCGGAGACCCGGACGTAGTGCTGCTTGGAGAGGAGCTGAGCGCACGGGCTCGAGGCCAGCGCGGACGACTCTTGCGCAGTGGAGTCGGAGCTCGCGGGAGCCGAGCAGCCGAGGGAGAAGAAGAAAGCGGGAATAAGGACCAGCCCTGAACACCTCATGCGTACCTCCGCGGTGAACATGCAGACGACGGGGTTGTCGGCTGCGGGCGCACGGCCACTAGCGCACGATAAGTTCGGGGTGCGTCGATGGGAATCATCCCTGTGGGATGACAAGGCGCCCGCCCGCCTCGACGCTCACCACGGCTAGCAAGCGCGGAACGGCACCGTACCAAGGCAGCCCCACGGAGCGCTGGCGATGCCCCGCCTCCCTCGCCAACGTTGGCGGTTCGAGTCGCCAACGTTGGCGAGCTTCGCGCCCACCGCCTACGTGACGATGCTGTACAGCACCGCGCAGATCGAGCTCAGCTCCGCCCGAATGCGCGGGTCCACTCTGTCGATGTAGCCGCACGCGAGAGCGACATCGAGACACGACCCGCTCTCCTTCGCCGACCCCAGCGACCGGTGATAGAGCGAGTGCCTATTTCGCCCTCGCGAATAGCTCCCCTCCGCGATGCACAACGCCACGCCGTTGCTAGCGCGCTTCAGCTGATCGGCCAGATCCGGATCGTGCCGCCGAATCTCTGCAATCACAGGCTTGAGCAACCGAATCACCTCCAGCGCCGTTTCATAGATCTTCAACATCGGAGACTCCTTCCGCCCTCACTTGCGAAGGCAAGCCCCCCCCGCCGCGGAGCGCAGGCCATGTCACGGCTGCGAGCGAAGCGAGCACGGCCGAAGGCCACTCGGCCTTGATATGGCCGAGCACCGCGGCAAAATCGCCGACGCCGAGCGAGCCGCCCCCTCTCCCGACTCCGACTCCGACTCCGACTCCGACTCCGACTCCGACTCCGACTCCGACTCCGACTCCGACTCCGACTCCGAC
>DATIQP010000310.1:0-7649 GCA_035470765.1 Polyangiaceae bacterium
GCACGTCGCTCTTCGTCAGCGCGAGGAAGCTACCCGTGCGCACGCGGTGCGCGAGCTGCACCTCGCAGAGGACGATCCACGGCAGGACGAAGACGCTCGAGACGCGCGAGCCGAGGAACGCGTAGAGCCGGTTGAGGCGAAAGAGCGTCGCCGCGCCGACGGCGATCCAGCCGTGCAGCCCCAGCGCGGGCGTGCACCCGGCGAAGACCCCGAGCCCGACGGCCCAGGCGACCTGCGGGGGCGTGGCGCGCTCGGTCTTCGCGAGCCGCCACAAAGTCCGCACGCGATTCGCCCACCGCACGGCAAACCCGTAGGGTCTGGCCGGCTCGCCGGCGAGCTTTTTGGCCTCGAGGCGGCCCGGCGCTAAGCTCGAGGCGTGGACGCCGCCCTCTCGGCCTTTCTCGAGCACCTGGCGACGCAGCGCCGCTCGTCGCCGAACACCATCGAGAGCTACGGGCGCGATCTGCGGACGCTGTCGGCGTTCGTCGCCGAGCGCAAGGGCGGCAAGCGCGTCGCGCTCGGGGACGTGGACATCTACGCGCTGCGAGGCTGGCTCGGCTCGCTGTCCCGCACGCACGCCGCGGCGAGCATCGCGCGGAGCGTGGCGGCGGCGCGCGCCTTCTTTCGCTTCGCGCGGCGCGCCCGGCTCGTCGACTCCGATCCGACCGAGCTGCTGGCCAGCCCGAAGGTCCGGCGGCCGCTGCCGACCCTCGTGTCGCCGAGCGCGGCCGCCGAGGTGGTCGAGGCGCCAGACGCCGGGACGCCGGAGGGCATGCGCGACCGCGCCGCGCTCGAGCTGATGTACGGCTCGGGGTTGCGCGTCAGCGAGCTGGCGCGGCTCGACCTCGGCGACGTGGACCTGCGCGAGATGAACGTGCGCGTGCTCGGCAAGGGCAACAAGGAGCGAGTCGTCCCGCTCGGCGCCAAGGCGGCCGAGGCGGTGGCCGCTTACCTGCGCGTGCGTCTTCGGGTCGTGAAGCCCGACCGCAGCCTTCGCGAGCCGCGCGCGCTCTTCGTCACGCGGTTCGGCCGCCGCCTCGGCGTCCGCGACGTGCAACGGCTCACGCAGCGCTTTGGCGCGCTCGGCGCGGGGCGCGGTGACCTGCACCCGCACGCGCTGCGGCACTCCTGCGCAACGCACATGCTCGACGGCGGGGCCGATCTGCGCGCCATCCAGGAGCTCTTGGGTCACTCGTCGCTCTCTACGACCCAGCGCTACACCCACGTCTCGGTGGACCACCTGCTGCGCGTCTACGACTCGGCGCATCCGCTGGCCAAGCGCCGCTGAGGTGCCGTCGACGAAGGAGCCGTTCACGAATGTCGGCGTGGTACGTGCGCGCCGACTGATCGATTTCGCTTAGCGAAACGCTGCGCGCCGCCTACAACTTTCCCCGTGACGGCTCTCGTGAGAAGGCTGTTGATCGCGTGCGAGGGCGGCCTCGTAGGGGCCGCGCTCGTCGCCGCCGTCGAGGCTCGCGAGGCGCTCAGCGCGGCGCCGACCGCGAGCGCCCTCGACGTGACGCTCGCCGACTTCTCGGTGCTCGCGCCGATCGCGATGCTTGTCGCGCTGGGCGTGGCGGCCGTGCACCTCTACTTCGAGCCCGACGAGCCTCGCGCGCCGGCCGAGCTCCTGGCCGCGATCCGCGAGGAGCCCGTGCTGACGCGCTCGAGGACGGCCGCCGTCGTTCCGCTGGGGGTCGTCTTCGGGTTCGTCGCCACGGTCGTGCTCGCGCACGTGGCGCGCGCGCTCCTCGCTCGCGGGGACCCGCGCGCGGTCGGCCTCGAGCTGGCGGGGATCGGCGCCTGCCTCGTCTTCGCCGGCGCGCTCGTCGTGCTCGCCCTCGTGTCGCCGGTGAGGCGCGGGCTCGCCGCGGGCGCCGATCGCTCGCCGCGCCTGATCGATCCGGTCACGACGGGCGGCGTGGCGCTCGCCCTCGTCGTGCTCGCGTTCGCCTACGGCGTGATCTCGGGGGACTCCGGAGGCGATGGACCGACGCCGCTCGCCATCTTCGGCGTGCTGCGTCGCCCGGAGCTGGACTTGCGACCCGTCTTCGACGCGGCGACGTTCGCCGCTTGCGGGTACCTGTTCCCCATCGCCCTCGGCCGACGGCGTCGCGTGGTACGCGCCGTCGTGGTCGCCGTGCTCGCCATCGCTGGCTCGATCGGTTGGACAGCCCACGAGGCGTCCGCGCTGAACCGCGCGCCGATGGTGATCCGCGCGCTCGAGCAGGCTCCCCTCGGCCGCATCGCGCTGCGGCTCGCGCGCCGCGCCACCGATCGCGATCACGACGGCGCCTCGCCCTTCTTCGGCGGCGGCGACTGCGACGACCACGACCCGCGCCGCAATCCGCTTGCGTACGACATCCCCGGCAACGGCATCGACGAGGACTGCTCGGGCGCGGACACTCCGGTGCCGCCGCCGCAGGCCCCGCCGCAGCTCCCGCCGACGGCGAAGGTGCCGCACGACCTCAACCTCGTGCTCGTCACCATCGACACGCTCCGCCTCGACGTCGGCTTCGCGGGCTACGACAAGCCCACGACGCCCAATCTCGACAAGCTCGCCGAGCGCAGCGTCGTGTTCGATCGCATGTACTCGATGGCGTCGTACACCGGCAAGAGCGTCGGCCCGCTGCTCATCGGCAAGTACCCGAGCGAGACGGACCGCGATGGCGGCCACTTCAACAAGTACTCGCCGAAGAACGTCTTCGTCACCGAACGCTTGCATGATGCACACGTCCGCACCTTCGGCGGCGCCTCGCACTGGTACTTCTCGCCGTGGAGCGGGCTGTCGCAGGGCATGGACGAGTGGGACATGTCCGCCAAGCCCTCGGACGGGCAGGGCGAGAGCGACACGTCGATCACGAGCGCCCAGCTGTCGGACGCGGCGCTCCGCATGCTCAAGAAGCCGGAGAACACCAGCGGCCGCTTCTTCATGTGGCTGCACTATTTCGACCCGCACGCCGAGTACATGGCGCACGACGGCGCTCCGGACTTCCTCGGCTCCGCGCGCGGCGGCGCCGCAGGCTACCGCGCGCTCTACGACGGCGAGGTGTGGTTCACCGACAAGCACCTAGGCCGCGTCCTCGACTACATCGCGTCGCAGCCCTGGGGCGAGCACACCGCGATCATCGTCACCAGCGACCACGGCGAGGCGTTCGGCGAGCACAACATGAGCTGGCACGGCATGGAGCTCTGGGAGTGCCTCGTGCGCGTACCGTTTATCGTCTACTTGCCGGGCGCCACGCCGCATCACGTCGAGGTCAAGCGGAGCCACGTCGATCTCGCGCCGACCCTCCTCGACGTCATGGGCGTCGAGCAGCCCGAGGCGGGCGAGCTCTCGGGTCAGAGCATGATCCGCGACGTGGTGGAGCAGGGCCCGTACCCCGAGCGCGACGTCTACATCGACATGCCCGTCGGGCCGTACACCCTCATGCGCAAGGCGATCGTCGTCGGCCCGACGCCCGGGACGAAGCTCATCTACGCGGGCGGCAAGAACTTCCAGCTGTACGATCTAGCGGCGGACCCCGACGAGAAGAACGACCTCTCGGGCGACGAGTCGCGCCTGGGCCCGACGAAAGAAGCCTTCGAGGCGCAGCGCGCGCGAACCAAGGAGATCGAGGTCAAGCCCGACGAGCCGTAGCGCGTCTTGGCCGCGACGAGCTCCTAGGCCGCGTCCTGGAGCAGCACGCGCAGGCGCGTGCGCGCGCGGTGCAGGCGCGAGCGGACCGCGCTCTCGGTGATCGCCAGCTTGTCGGCGATCTCCTGCAAGTTGAGATCGAGGTGGTAGTGCGCGCGGACGACGTCCCTGTAGGCGTCGGGCAGCTCGCCGAGCGCGCTCTCGACGTGCGCTCGCCGCTCGCTGGCCTCCGCGCGCGCGAGAAGATCGCCGCCGTGCTCGACGGAGTCGTCGGCGGCGTGGGGCAGGTGGGCGAGCTCCTCGAGGTCGAGACCCTCCTGCAGGCGCGCGCGCAGGCGCCGCTGCGAGCGCATGAGCATGAGCGCCTCGTTCGCCGTCACCCGGAAGAGCCAGGTGGAGAAGCTCGAGTCCCCGCGGAAGCTCCCGAGACGTCGCAGCACCTGCATCAGCGTCGCCTGGAGCAGATCGCGCCGGTCCTCCTCAGCGACTGGGTAACGCAGCAGCTGCCGCTCGATGTGAGGGGAGACCTGCAGCACGAGGCGCTCGAGCGCCCCGGGATCGCCGGCGATGGCGCTGTCGAAGGTGTGGGGGTCGATTGCGAAGGCCACGGGCCGCCGTGTGCGAGGCTCGTGCCACGGACGCGGCGCCGAAATTCGGCTGCTTTGCCGTCGGGGCGAGCTGTCCGTAACGCGACAGGTGACGGGAGGCCAGACAGCAGAGGCGGCCGAGACGCTCGAGCCGCGGGCGAGAGCTCGGTTGATTAAGAGGCCGCCGGTCCTTCACAATGCCTCGCCCCATGACGACCATGCGCTCGCTCGAACACCCGCTGCCCGGCGGGATGCGGGACCTGCTGCCCGAAGAGGCTCGGGCGAGGCGCTCGCTCGCGCGGGCCGTCCTGGCCGACCTGGACCTGCGCGGCTACGACGTCGTGCTGCCGCCCGCGTTCGAGTTCGCCGAGGTGCTGGAGCGGGGCCTCGGCGCGCTCGATCCGAGCGAGGTGATCCGCTTCGTGGAGCCCGAGTCGGGCGAGGTCGCCGCGCTCAGGCCCGACATGACCCCGCAGATCGCCCGGATGATCGCGACCCGCATGCACGAACGGCCGGCGCCGTTCCGCATCGCCTACGAGGGGACCGTGCTCCGCCGGCGGAGCGGGCGCGCGCGCAAGCGCCGTCAGATCCCCCAGGTGGGGGTCGAGCTGGTCGGCGTGGCCGCGCCTTCGGGCGATCTGGAGCTGCTCGAGGCCGTGGCGTCGGCGTTGCGCGCGGCCGGCCTGCGCGAGTTCGTCATCGATCTCGGCGACGCCGGCGTGGTGCGAGGTCTCTTGCAAGGGCTGCCACCCGACGCCGCGGCCGCCGTGGCCGACGCGGTGGGTAACAAGGACGAGCACGAGATCGAGGCACGCATGCGAGAGGCCGGCGCGGACCCGGGCCGCCTCTTGGCCCTCGTGCGCCAACAGCTGCGGACGATGACGTCGCGGGCGGTCCTCGAGGAAGGCGGCAAGCTGCTCGCGGGGACCGCGGCCGAAGCGCCGGCGGCGCGCCTCGGGGCGCTCTACGAAGCCGCCTCCGCGCGCGGGCTCGGCGCGCACCTCGTGGCGGATCTCGCCGAGATCCGCTCGGCCGCGTATTACACGGGCATGCTGTTTCGCGTCTACGCAAGGGGCCACGGCGAAGCAATCGCGTCGGGCGGCCGCTACGACGAGCTCCTGGGCCGCTTCGGCCTCGCGCAGCCCGCGGTCGGCTTCGGCGTCGACCTCGACGCGCTGGCGGCGGCGCTGCAGGCGGCAGGCTCGGCGCGCGCGCAGGGCGATCGCGTGCTCGTGGTCGGGGCGGGGGAGGCGGTCGAGGCGCTGCGCGGTCGCGGCGTGAGGGCGGTCGGGTTCGAGGGAGAAGGCGCGTTCGCCTACGCGCGCGCGTGGGGCTTCTCGCACGTCCTACTCGGCCGCGAGGTGACGGAAGTACACAGCGGCGCGCGCTCCGAGCTCGGCGACGCCGGGCTGGACCGCTTCGTGCCGAGCACGTGACAACGGAGAAGGAGCCATACCGAATGCCTGGCGTCGTCGTCGTGGGAGCGCAGTGGGGAGATGAGGGCAAGGGCAAGGTGGTCGACATCTTGACCGAGCACGCCGAGGTCGTGGTCCGCTACGGCGGCGGGCCGAACGCGGGCCACACGCTCGTCGTTGGCAACGAGAAGATCATCGTGCGCCTCGTTCCGAGCGGCATCCTGCGCAAGGACACGAGGTGCGTCCTCGCGCAGGGCATGGTCATCGACCTGTCGCGCCTGGTCGACGAGATGGACGAGCTCGTCAAGCGCGGTTACCCGCACGTCAGCGAGATGCTCGTCTCGGACCGCGCTCACGTCATCCTCTCGTACCACCGCCTGATCGACGGCCTGCGCGAGCAGGGCGAGGGAGCCATCGGCACGACCAAGCGCGGGATCGGACCCTGCTACGAGGACAAGGTCGCGCGTCGCGGCGTCCCGATGGGCGCGCTGCGCGATCTGGGAGCGATGCGCGAGCTCGTCGGTCGCGCGCTCGAGGCGTGGCAGCCCACCATCGCCGCCCTCGGTGGCAAGCCGCCGACGGTCGACGAGGTCATGGCCGAGGTCGCGCCGCTCGCGCCGCGCATCGTCCCGATGCTCCGCGACACGGCCGCCATCGTCGACGAGGGACTTCGCGCGGACAAGTACACGCTCTTCGAGGGCGCGCAGGGCACGCTGCTCGATGTCGACCACGGCACCTACCCGTTCGTCACGTCGTCGAGCGCCATCGCCGGCGGGGCGTGCACCGGCGCGGGCGTCGGCCCCACGCGCATCAAGCGCGTCATCGGTCTCGTGAAGGCGTACTGCACGCGCGTCGGCGGCGGCCCGTTCCCGACCGAGCTTGCCCCGCCGAAGCCGGACGCGGACCTCGGCGAGCGGCTGCGCAAGATCGGCGACGAGTACGGCTCCGTCACCGGGCGGCCGCGTCGCACCGGCTGGCTCGATCTGCCCGCGCTGCGCTACGCGGCGCGCATCAACGGCCTCGACCGCCTCGCCATCACGAAGCTCGACGTCCTGACGGGGCTGTCCAAGCTGAAGGTCTGCGTGGCGTACCGGACGCCGACCGGCGAGACGAGCGACTTCCCCGTCGGCGAGCTCGACCGCGCCGAGCCGATCTATCGCGATTGCGAGCCGTGGAGCGAGCGCACGAGCGGCGCGCGCAAGATGGAGGACCTGCCGGCCGCGGCGCGCAAGTACGTCGGGCTCATCGAGGAGGCCGCCGGATGCGAGGCGATGATCGTGAGCGTGGGCTCGCGGCGCGACGAGACCATCCTGCGCAGCGGCGTCTTCGACTGACGTCTGCTAATAGTTAGTCGTGCTCCACGCGCTGCTCCTCATCGCGCAAGTCTCCGCCACCGCGCCCTCGCGTCCGGCGGAGTGCGGCGTCGACGGCAACCTGAAGGGCACCAACATCTGGGAGCGCGCGCGCCACCCGGAGCTGCGGCACTACTGCGACGTGCTCGCCACCGGCTCGAGCAAGCTCGTCAGTCTCGCGACCGCCGCCGATGCGCTCCGCGCGGGCGACGAGGCCGATCGGATCATGCCCGGCCACGCGGCACCCCTCTCGCTCAAGGGCCGCGCTCTCGTGAAGCTCGGCAGGTTCACGGAGGCCTACGCGGCCTTCACGGAGGCGAAGAACCGGGACGCGCGGTCGCTCGACGACCCCTCGGCGCTGCTCGCCTTCGCGCGGGCGTGCCAGCGGAGCAACCACGCGGGCGAGGCGCTCGCAGCGTTCAGGTCGCTGTTGCCCCGCGCCGACGGATTGGCCGGCGCGGAGCGCGCGCCGGCGTACGTCGAGGCCGCCCTCGTCGCCATGGAGGCGAGCCGCGGCAACGTCGACGACGCCATAGCCATGCTCCGGCAGGCACGGCGCGAAGCGACCGACGCGCTCCAGCCCATCTCGACGCTCGCGCTCGCGCTCGCGCTCGATCGCTCCGGCGCCCGGGACGAGGCGCGCGCCATGCTCGACGAC
>DATIQP010000311.1:0-7315 GCA_035470765.1 Polyangiaceae bacterium
CACGCCCGCGTCGAGTCGCAGCCTTCCCACCGCGATCACGCCGCCGACTCCATCCACCGAGTTGATGGTGTCGAACGCCGAGCCCGAGAGGCCCGGGTGGGCCATGAGCCCGAGCTCGCTCCCGGCGCGGCCGCCGAGGTACGGGCTCCAGACGCTCTGGCTCGCGAAGCGGAAGCCATACTCGGCCCACGCGATCGAGTGCATCCCGATCAAGAACAAGAACGGGTGCTGGTTGCCGAGGTATCCGCCCTTGGCGGCGACGCGTACGTCCCACGAGAAGAGCGCGCCCCGATCCGCGAAGCTGCGGAGCCCGGCGGACTCGCCGCCGAGCTCGCCCATCAACGCGATGCCCACCGGCGCGCTCGTGAAGCTCGCCCCCACGACGGCCCCCTGGATGCGATTGTCGAAGCGGGGCTGCGGGTCGTCGTCCGCGCTTGCAGCGCTCGCTCGCGCCAAGACCAAGAGTGCTGCAGCAACAGCCCCCCGTCGGCTATTTCGCACTCTCGCAGCGTAGCTCCCCCTCAGCGGCGCGTGAAGATCAGATCGCCTTTTGCCGGGTCGTGCAGGACGAGGGTGCGGTGGTCGCGCAGGGTGAGGGTGACGCCCGGAGGCGCAGCGTCGACGGGCCCGCGCAGCAGCTCCTTGTCGCCGATGCGCGAGACGTAGACGCGATCGCTCGTGAGCTCGATCTCGCTGGCGGCAGCCTCCTCCTCCGCTTCGCGCTTGGCGCGCGCAAGCTCGGCAGGATCGGAGATCTTCGCCGAGAGCTGCGACTCGACGGCGGACCGGCGCGCGTCGTCGTAGACGAACTGCCAGCGGCCGACGAGCTCGTCATGGGGCGCTCCGATGACCACCGTGGAAGAGGCCGCAACGTTCGTTCCGTCGTGGTCGGCGGCCGGCGCTGCGGCGGTCTGGCTGCACGCGGAGGACGAGACGGCGAGGGCGAGGCAAGCGAGCGAGGCATGGGCGACGATGCATTTCATGAGGAACTCGGGCGAATTCGCGGAGAATACCGGCCGGCGCCGTCCGGGATCCCGGACGATCGGGGAGTTGTCCGTCCGCCGAACCGGACAGCTCGAAACTCGTTATCCTGCGGAGTCATGCCCCTGCAGTCCGCGGAGCTTTTTGGCCCCTTCGCTCTCGGTCCCAAGATCGGCGGCGGAGGCATGGCGTCCGTCTACCTCGGCAAGTACGTCGCCGCGCCGGGTGAAGAGCCGCCGCCGGGTCAGGAGATCGTCGCGCTCAAGGTGATGAAGGGCGAGTTCGTCAAGAACGCCGAGTACGAGAAGATGTTCCTCGACGAGGCGCAGATCCTGACGCAGCTCTCGCACCCGAACGTCATCCGCACCGTCGGCTACGGCGCGCAGGCCGGCGCGTGGTTCATCGCGATGGAGCTGCTCATGGGGCGCTCGCTGTTCGACGTGTACGACACGGCACGCGTCGCCGGGCGCCGCATCCCGTTCGACCTCGCCGCCTGGATGGCGCGCGAGGTCGCTCGCGGGCTGCATCACGCCCACGAGCTCGTGGACGAGGAGGACGGCCACCGCCTCGGCATCGTCCACCGCGACGTGAACCCGAGCAACGTCTTCATCGGCTACGACGGCGTGGTCAAGCTCCTCGACTTCGGCCTCGCCAAGGCGCGCAAGCGGCAAACCCAGAGCGTCCAGGGGCTGATCAAGGGCAAGATCCCGTACCTCTCGCCGGAGCAGATCCACGAGTCCGGCCTCGACGGCCGCTCCGATCTCTACGCGCTCGGCACGACGCTCTGGGAGATCACGACGATGCGTCGCCTCTTCAAGCGCGACACGGACATCGCGACGGTCCGCGCCATCCAGAAGGGTGAGGTCCCCGATCCGCGCACGTTCATCGACGACTTCCCGGCGCCGCTCTGGAAGGTGATCGAGCGCGCGCTTCGCCAGGACCGCGAGCAGCGCTACCCATCTGCGGAAGCGATGGCGGACGACCTCGACGCATTCGTCGGCTCCGCCTCTGACGCACAGATGAGGGCCCGGCTTGCGCAGTTCTTGGAGGAGCTGTTCCCCGGCGAGGCGCACAAGCAGGCGGGCTGGCTCTCCGAAGCCACGGGCCGCGACCGGCAGACCTTCGTTCCCATCGTCCCGCTGGCCGAGGTCCCAGCGGCCGAGCAGAGCACCCCAGTCCTGCCCGCCGAGATGGAGGCCCCGCCTCCGTCTCCGCCTCCGCCTCCGTCTCCGTCTCCGTCTCCGCCCCCACCTCCGCGCCCCAAGGACAATCGAGACGTCATGATCTTCGCCGCCCTTGGCGCCATGGCCGGGCTCGTCGCCGTCGTGGTCTGGGCCGCATTCATGCGCTGATCGTCATCTCGCGCGGGACGAGGGAAGCAGAACACCTGCTCCCACGTAGAAGCACACCGACACCCCCACGTCGCATTGCAGCGACGTCCGCGCCGCGGCCCCCGCGCGCGTTCGCTCGCCGTGCGCCCTTGCCACGCTGCCCTCCGGTCGTTCCCGCGGGCGGCGCTCGAACCCATTCCATGAACTCGCCTCGCTTCCATCGATTGGCTGCGCTCCTGGCGTTTCCGCTCCTCGCCGCCTGTTCCTCCGACGGCTCCGAGACCGGGGCCTCCGACATCAGCTCCAGCTACCGACCCGGCTGCAAGGCCCTCGGCGGCCCGAGCTACGCGCTCCACGGCACCGCGCTGCTCCCGCAGGGCGCCGCCGACGCGTACGTCGTGGTGGAGGGCGAGAAGATCGCGGCCGTCGAGACGTCGCGGGCGAACGTCCCGGCCGGTGTCCCCATCATCGACACGAACGGTGTCATCTCGCCCGGGCTGGTCGATCTGCACAACCACGTCGCCTACGACTTTCTCCCGTTCTGGAACTCCGGCAAGCGCTGGAGCAACCGCTACCAGTGGGCGCGCGCGAGCGCGTACGAGACGGCGGTCAAGGCGCCGTACAACGCGGTCAAGAACGCGGGGCACATGTGCGAGGCCGTCAAGTACGGCGAGTTCCGCGGCCTGGTCGGCGGCACGACGAGCATCCAGGGCTCCATGGATCTGACGTGCACGCGCTCGTGGGCGCGCAACATCGAGTTCACCAACTTCTGCTCCGACCACGTTCGCCAGGACGTCCTCGCCGTGACCGCGCTGACGCAGTCCGACGCCGACTCGATCAACGCGCAGTTCTCGAGCGGCGCGACGAAGGCGTTCATCGTGCACCTCGCCGAAGGCATCGACGACTCGTCGCGCGCGGAGTTCGACTACCTCGACAAGCTCGGCCTCATCAAGCCGCAGCTCGTCGCCATCCACGGCACCGCGCTGACGGCCGCGCAGCTCCAGAGGATGGGGCAGGCGGGCGCGAAGCTCGTCTGGTCTCCGCTGTCGAACCTCGCCCTGTACGGACAGACGACGGACATCCCGTCCGCGGTCGCGGCGGGCATCACCATCTCCATCGCGCCCGACTGGACGCCCTCGGGCAGCGCGAACGTGCTGGGCGAGCTGAAGGTCGCCGACCGCGTCAACCGCGAACGATTCGGCGGGCTGCTCAGCGACCAGCAGCTCGTGGCGATGGTGACGAGCAACCCCGCCAAGACGGTGGCGATGGACGGCGAGATCGGCTCCATCCGCGCCGGCCTCTACGCCGATCTCGTCGTGGTGCGCGGCGACACGAGCCAGCCGTACCGCGCGCTCATCGACGCCAAGCCCGCCGACGTGCTGCTCACCACCGTGGGCGCCCAGGCCTTCTACGGATCGAACGACATCGTCTCCGCGATCGGCGACGCGCGCTCGTACGTCACCGTCGACGCGTGCGGCGAGTCACGCGTGCTCGCCGCGACCGAGAGCGCCCTGCCGATCCCGCAAGGCCAGGAGTCGCTCGACGCCGTGACGCAGACGTTCGCCTCCGCCGGCGTGACGCCCATCCCGCTCTTCTCGTGCGACGGCGCGCCCGAGTTCGCTTTTCACTGAAGCGAGACGTAGCCCTGCGCGACCCAGTCCGCCAGGTAGCGGAGCGCGTCGATGCGCGGCATGGCGGCGATGTCGAGCAGGTCCTCGAGCGTCGTCTGCCCGTCGACGCACGTGAACAGGAACGCCCCGCGCGAGTCGATGTGGGCCTTGCCGAGCTCGTCGATCCGCAGGCGAGCCACCACGACGCGATCGAGCGGGGAGAGCAGCTCGGTGAGCTGCGCCTCCACCATGGTCCGACACTCCTCGACGTAGAGCCGAGTGATGCCGTCGAGCGGGTCGTGCTGCAGGTAGCGCTCGGCGAGCTCGAGCGCGCGATCGTAGTCGCCGACGGTGAACGCGCGACGCATCTGCTGGTGCACGTCCGCCCACGCCTGGCCGATCGGCTGCGTGCCGCTCTCCTCACCCTCGTGGGGGAGCTCTACACCGGGCGCGTCGAGCATGGCGAGCGCTTCGAACTCGTTGGCGGTGTCCACCGCCGGGAACTCGGGGAGCGTCTCTGGGAGCAGTGCCTTGCGAGTGGCCACGACAACATTGAGCGCGATTTTGTGCCGCCGGTCAATCCGCGCGAGCGTCGCGGAGGCGAGTTACCAGGCCTACACACACCGCCATCAGCGCCATGGCGAGGACCAGCGACCGAGTGAACGCACCGTCTGCAGTTCTCATCGCCTCCATGACGTAGACGAAGACGACGGCACCCTGACCGAAGAGTTGGATGAGACCCGCGGAGGTCCCCTCCGGCGTCGGGTGGGTGATCTCGGCCGCGTACTGCATCCCGACCGGCAGGGTGCTCACCAGGAAGAAGCCCATGAAAAAGGTCGATCCGAGCAGGAGGCCGAAGCTTTTCGCGAAGGCGAGGCCCGCGAGGCCGGGGATGGTCAGGGCGACGCCGAGGAGCAGGTAGCGTTGGCGCTTACGCTGTCTGTCCGACAGGGGCGGAATCACGACGGCGCCGAGCAGCCCTCCGAGCAACATGACCGCGCCAAGTGTGCCGGCCTGCGTGGAGGAGAAACCGCGCGGACGGACGATGCCCTCGATCCACGTCGAGACCCCGTTGAAGATGCCCATCCCCACGAACGCGACGGCGAGGTAAAGCCAGAAGGCCCTCACGCCGAGCGCATGCTTGAGACCGTCGCGCATGAGCGCGCGCACCTCCTCTCCGGGCGCGCCAGGCGGCGTGGGCGGGCGCTCCCGGGCGAAGGCGAAGAAGAGCAACGCGGTCACGGCAGCCGCTGCGCCGTACGCCGACTGTACCCACGCGATCGAGTGCGACGCGGCGAGCACCGGCGTCAGCGCCATTCCGACCGCCGTCCCGACGAGGCTCGCCAGCGTGATGATGCCCACCGCGGTCGCGCGCTCCGAGACCCTGAACCACCGAGCGGGGAGCTTCGTCCAGGCGTTGAGCAGGAAGGGCTGCGCGATCGCGAGGCCGATCGTCGTCGCGAGGACCATCGGATAGCTCCGTCCCGCGAGGCCTCGCAGCGGCCCGCACACGAGCATGAGCGCGGCGCCGACGTTGACCGCGCGGCGAAAGCCGAACGCGTCGATGGCCCACGACGCCGGCATCGACAGCGGCACGAAGGCGATCATGAAGCTCATCGCGAGCCAGCCGATCTGCAGCTCGCCCGTGCCGTAGTACTTGGCCGCGTCGTCGGTGATGGGCGCGTACGCGATCCAGAGCGTCTGGATCGTGAGGTTGAGCAGGCTGAAGACGCCGAGCACCACCCATCGATAGGGATAGACGCGGACCTCGGCGGCGCTCACTCCTCCTTTGTCTATCATGCCTCCGCCCGCCTTCCGCGCGGTACCCGCAGGCAGTAGGATGTGGGCCCCGTGACGGACATCCTGCCCATCGTCAGCAAGGCGGTCTTCCTCGGCGCGCTCGTGTGGGGCTGCGACGGCGGTTCCCAGCAGGCGGACGCCGGCGGCGACGCCAGCACCGCCGACGCCGGATCCGACGTCGACAATGGCGCGCCGTCGACGAGCTACCCCGCTCCACACCCACCCTTGCCGCAGCTGGTCAACGCCTCGAAGGGCCCGGTGCTGACCTCGCCCAAGGTCTACCTCGTCTTCTATCCGGGTTACGCGGAGGAGGCGCAGCTCCAGGCGATGGCGCAGAAGATGACGACCTCCACGTACTGGTCCGCCGTGGTGAGCGAGTACGGGGTCGGCGCGCTCTCCTACGGCGGAACGATCGATCTCACCAGCCAGACGCCGCCCGCCAGCATCACGCAAGCGGATCTGCAGACGTGGGTCGGCTCCGAGATCCAGAGCGGCGCGTTCGGGACGCCGGATCCGCAGGCCATCTACACGATCGTCTTTCCCAGCACGACGACCATCTCGCAGCCGAACCCCGTGAGCGCCCTCTTCGGCACCGTCGATAGCTGCAAGGCCTTCACCGGCTATCACGACAACGTGGGCGTCGCGGTCGGAGACGGCGGCACCACCGATTTTGCGTACGCCGTCATCCCCACATGCGGCCCGCTCAGCACCGTCACGTCCACCATCAGCCACGAGTGGGTCGAGGCGGCGACCGATCCGCAGGTGACCTCCGGCGGGACGTTCACGTTGACCGGAGGCCCCAACGCCGCGTTCTACGGGCCGGACGGCGATCACGCGGTCTGGGCGTTGCTGGGCGGAGGCGAGGCCGCCGACCTGTGCGAGCCCGAGGGCTCGAGCATCGACATCACGCCGACCGACCTCGCGGCGCGCGTTCAGCGCAGCTGGTCGAACGCGGCGGCGGCGGCGAGCCACGACCCGTGCGTGCCCGGCATCAGCGGCGCCTTCTTCGACAGCGCGCCCGTGCTAGGCGAGACCGTCACCTTCACCTCGGCCTTCACCGGCACCGTCACCACCAAGGGCGTCACGATCGCGCAGGGCGAGAGCAAGACGATCGAGGTGGACCTCTTCAGCGACGGCGACACCGGCGGCCCGTGGACGGTCAGCGCCGACGACGTCCTGTCGACGTACTACGGCTCCTACGGCCTCAAGCCGACGCTGAGCTTCTCCTGGGACCGCACGCAGGGCCAGAACGGCGAGAAGCTCCACCTCACGATCACAGTGACCGGAGCGTCGCCCGTCGGCGCCGCGCACGCGTTCATGATCACCTCGAAGCTCTCCGGCCGCGTCGCCGTCTGGCCGGGCCTCGTGGTGGAGTGAACCTTCAGTTCGGCGCGCAGGTCGAGACGCCGGCGCCGACGATCGTCGCCTTGTAGTGCGCGACGACCGTGGCCTCCTTCGTGAGCGGATCGTACTTCACCGTCGTCTGCGGTTCCGGCCCCGGCGTCGTGAACAGCCAGAAATCGCCGCCCCAGTAGGCGAACGCCCAGCCGACGCCGCGATTCACGTCCGGCAGATAGTCCTGTCCGATGATCT
>DATIQP010000312.1:0-33686 GCA_035470765.1 Polyangiaceae bacterium
CCGCCGCCGCGCGTGCGCGGGCCCGAGCAGCGCGCGGAGCTGGCGCGCGTCGCGCATGCGGCGCTCCTGCGGGTAGGCCTTCGTGTAGCCGTTGCCCCCGAGGAGCTGCACCCCGTCGGTCGTCCCGGCGCAGGCGCGCTCGGTGGCCTCGAGCGCGAGCACGTGGGCGTCGTCGCGCCAGCCGGGATCGTCGCGGCGCCTTCTCGCGAGCACGCCGGAGAGAGCGGACGCGAGGACCGATGCGGACCGATGGAGATCCGCGAGCATTCGCCGGACCTCGCCCCACTCGACGATGCGTTTCCCGCCCTGGCGGCGCTGCCGAGCGTAGTCGAGCGCCGTGGCGAGGCTGCCCTCGATCAGGCCGAGCGCGACCGCGGAGGCGCCGAGCGAGAGCCACGCGCGCGCCTCGTCGTCGGACAGGGCGGAGCTCTCGGCGACCGCGCTCGCCGCGACGCCCGCGAGGCGCAGGTCGAACGGCGCCATGCACGAGAGGCCGAGCGCCCTCGCTGGCTCGCGCGCGACGCCTCGCTCGAAGGCCGGCAAGCACACGAGCCGGTCGATTCCGGCCGCGTCGCGCGCGTCCGCGATGAGGTGCGACGCGACGTCCGCGAACGGCACCAGCTCGAGGCTCCCCTCCACCCTCCCCTCCGCCGTGACTCCCAAGCGGGGCGTGGCGCCGGCGACGCCGAACGCAGGCCACGTCACGAGATCGGATGCGGCCAGCGCCTCCGGCCAGGCGTTCGCGCGCGCGAGGGCGCGTTGCCCGCCGGCCTGCACGAGCAACAGCGACGCCACGCCGGCGTCCTCGAGCGCGATGGGACGAAGAACGGCGCAGAGTGCGTCCACGTCCTGGCCGAGCCCGCCCGCGCTCTCCGGCGCGCACAGCGCAAGCAGGCCGAGCTCGCGCGCGCCGTCGATCACGCGGCGGCGCTCGCCGGCGTCGTGCGCGTCGAGCCTCCCGGAGGCCTCGGCGACGACCTCTCGCGCGAAGCGCGCTGCCGCCTGCTCGAACACCGCGACGTCTTGCGAGAGGTCCATGGCGAGTCCTCCTTCAACCGAACGGATCCACGTCCGACCACTCGTGTCCGACGAGGCACTTGAACACGTTCAGGCGATTGAGCTGGTTGGTGCCCTCGTAGATCTGGAGCAGCTTCGCGTCGCGCAGCCGCTTCTCTGCGCCCGCGGCGTGCCGCGTCCCGTCGGAACCCATCAGCTCGAGGGCGAGATCGGCGTTGGCGAGGGCGAGATCACTGCCGACGAGCTTGGCGAGCGAGCCCCAGCCCGAGGTGAGGTTCGCCGCGGAGCGCGGGTAGCGCGCGAAGCCGGCGTGACGAAGCCAGCGCGTGGTGCTCGGATGGTCCAAAAAGCGCGGGGCGAGCCGCCGGAGCAGGACGCCGGGCAGCGCGCGCTCGATCCCGAACACGACCGGCGAGAACAGGCCACGAAAGAGGCCCTGCTCGCAGTTCGCCCACGCCGACTCCTGCCACGCCAGCCTCGCCACCTGGGCGTTGGCGTACATGTCCGCGAGGCGCATTCGGACCGACTGATCGTCGACGAGCCGCGTGCCCTCGGGCGAGCCCTTTCGCGCGTGCTCGCAGGCCGCCACGAACGCTCCCCTCGCCACGCCCGCCCCGAAGGCGCCGACGCCCGCGCGCGTCGACGAGACGACGTAGTCGATCACCTGCTGGAACACCGCGCGGACGGGGATGCCGATGGAGGCCGACTGGCGGGCGTCGATCGCGACCTGCTCGTCGCTCACGAAGCAATCGTCGAAGACGAGCTCCGAAGCGACGCACGCCTTCTGGCCCATCTTGTTCTCGAGGGCGCCGAGCGTGAACCCGGGCGTGCCCGTGCGCACGGCGAGGACCACGCCCGTCTCCGGGGCGCGCGCGCGGTCCTCGACGCAGACGACGACGTGCCATCGTGACACGTGACCGTTCGAGATGAAGACCTTGCGGCCGTTGACGCGGTAGCCTCCGGCGGCGCGCTCGGCGACCGTGCCCGGGCGGATGCGCTCGAGCAGCTCGGTCTCCTCCATGTCCGTCCCGGCGGCAGGCTCGGTGATCGCGAGCGACACGAGGCACGGCTCGCCGCGCCGCTCGCCCGCCACGACGTCTTCGAACACGCGGCGCATGAGGCGAGCGTTCCACGTCGCGGAGAGCGTGGAGACGCCGAGGTAGTGAACGCCCACGACGTTGGCGATGCCGACGCAGACGGTCGAGACCTCCTCGAGGAAGTAGTAGAGCGACAGCATGCTCAGGCCGCGGCCGCCGAACGCCCTGGGAAGCCACGCGGTGTAGAGGCCCCACTCGCTGGCCGCCCGCACGACGTCCCACGGCACGGAGCTCGGATCGGCCGACACGCGCGCGTCGACCTCGAGGTGGCGAGGCCCGGTCACCTCGGCGTTGAAACGCCGCGCGAGCTCGATCGCGACCTCGACGTCGTCGGCGATGCCGCGGGGCATGCGGCGGACCGCGACGAGCCCCGGCGGGAGCTCGGGCCGCGCGCGCGTCGTGGAGCTCACGGCGTCACCGCACCCGCAGATCGAGCTGGCTGAGCGTGAAGGTCGCCGGGACGGGGACCGCTCGGAGCGGCATCTTCCAGCGCGAGGCGCCGATGTCGCAGGTGCGGATGGTCGCGCGCTCGGCCGGACCGATGGCGACGCCGATCGGATCGTCGGGCGACGAGCGCAGCGTGACCCGCGCGTCGAGCTCGTTGCACTCGTGGATCGTCTCGACGGGCCGGAACACCAGCAGGTGGTTCGGCGTGAAGGTCATGAGACCGCGGAGGTTGACGGCGCGCCGCCCGATGCCCGGCCCCGGCGCCGCGACGACGGCGCCGATCTCGCCTTCGATCCGCATCACCTCGACCCCGTGGCGGGTGACCGAAGCGCGAAGCGTGCCGCCCGCCTCGTCGAAGCGGATGTCGGCCATCTTCTTCGGATAGCCGAGGAGCTCGCGGCCCAGGATGAGAGCGCGGTCGTCGTCGACCACCATCCACGGACAGAACACCATCGGCACCCCGAAGAGGCGCACGTGCACCAGCACCGCGGCCTCGCGGTAGACGCTACCGAACGTCGTCTTGGGGTAGTCGGCGATGAACACCGTGGCGCGCGGCGGAGAGGCGAGCGAGAGCGGCCACGGGAGCCAGTCGCGCACCGCCTTCGGGTCGACCGGCACGTCGGCGAACGCCATGCGCGCGTTCGTCCAGATGTCCCGGCGGCCGAGGCCTAGATCGCGAACGTTGCGGATGGAGCGCTGGACTCGGTTAAGCATGGGTGCCTCGCGGTGCGCGGCGTCTTTCATTTCGCCGATAGTATTATCATCGAATACGCTCGGGCGGGCGCCGTGACAAGGGCGGGAGAGCCTGATACGGTCCGCAATCGTCGCGTATCTTGATTAACGTCACGTGGAGAGCATGGCCAATCGCACCATTGGCAAAACTCGAAGGAAACGTGCTCCGCGCCCCCTCTCGCGCAAGGAGTCGAAGCTCGTCACGCGCAACCGCCTGCTCGAGGCCGGCCTCGCCCTGCTCGCCGAGGGCGGATACGAGGAGCTGACTACCGGGCGCGTCGCCCGTCGCGCGGGCGTCGCCCAGCCGACGTTCTACGTCCACTTCCACGACCGGGACGAGCTGCTCGCCGCGCTCGCCGCCGAGACCATCGGCAAGATTCGCGGCGCGCTCCGCGAGGTGCGGCTGCAGATCGCCCACGGCGGCGACGTGCTCGGGCTGACGCGCGAGACCTTCCGCCTGCCGCTCGCCGCCATTGCGGAGCACGGCGACCTGCTCCGGCTCTTCGTCTCCGAGCTGCACCGGCGGCACTCGGCGTTCGGCAAGGCCGCGCGCGCGCTCGTCGCCGAGCTCACCGCAGACCTGGTCGAGGATCTTCGCACGATCGGTTTCGTCGAGAAGGCGACGCGGGAGTCGCTCTCGCTGATCGCCGAGACGGTGATCATGCTGACCATCCACTTCGGCCTCGCGTACGTGGACCGTCGCCGCCGCGATCTCGACGCCCTCGCAGACCTGCTCACCCGGACGACGCTAACCCTGCTGCTCGAGGCGACGGAGCGAGACGCCGCACCAGCCTAGGCGCCGTTCACTTCTGCAGCGTGTAGCTTCCGATCTCGGACGTGGGCCCGGAGACGTGCTTGTACTGCAGCGTGTTGCCGCTCACGCAGTACGCGTAGTGGTCGCCGCCGGCGGTGACGATCTCGTTGTTGGAGGTCGTGTACGTGCTCCCTTGCTGCGCGCTCGAGTCGAGGCTCCCCGTGCACCGGCACGCTCCGCTGGTGTCGGCCGCGCAGGAGGTGTTGGGGATGTACTGCTGATACCCGGCCTGGATCTGCGCGCAGTCGTAGACCGTGAGGCACGCGGGCGGGACGGTCACGTCCATCGCGTAGTGCGTGGTGTAGCTGCGGGTCACGATGCTGCCCGCGAACATCACGCTCCCGGAGGCTGTGGCCGTCTCCGAATTCACGACGAGCGCGGGGCACAGGCTCTTCGACGTCGCGAGCGGATCGTCGATGCATCCGGCCGCGAGGTTCCACGTCCCGGCGACGTCGCCACCGCACGGCGTGAACGCCGTACATCCGCCGAGGGTGATCGAAATCACGCCGGCCTCGACCGATGAGTCCGTTGCCGAGTCCGCTACCGCGTCCGCGCTCGAGGCGTCAGCGCCACCGTCGGACGGATTGGGCGCGGAAATTCCGCTGCATCCGGCCACCGACCAAGCCAAGAGCACCATCCATGCTGTCTTCATCGTGCGTCGGCAAAGCATGTCGCGTTCCACCACAACGACGCGCGAATCTCGCGCTCTCCCCTCGGGCGTGTGAGGGTTCGTTCACGGTCGCGATGAGTCCGCGCGGCGACTGAAGTAGGGCGACGAACATGCTACGATCCATTTGCAACTTGGTGGCGTCTTGGTCCCACTGAGATTGCGACCGTGAGTGTCTGATGTGCCGCCTGCTTGGGATCACTACGGAACGGGCTACTGATTTCTCGCGATGCTTGCGCGACGCGCCGCGGAGCCTTGCCGCCCTCTCGCAGCTGCACCCCGACGGCTGGGGCATCGGAGTGTGGACCATGTCGCTGGGGTGGCGTGTCGCGAAGAGCGCGCGCTGCGCGAAGGCGGACGGCGACTTCGACCGCGTGGTGCGACACGCGCGCGGGCAGACGCTCGTCGCGCACATCCGCAAGCGCACGGTGGGTGACACCGCGGTCGAGAACTGCCACCCCTTCGCGCAGGGGAAGTGGATCTTCGCGCACAACGGCACCGTCCACGCGACGGACAAGCTGCGCGAGCAGATCTCCCCGACGCGCCTCGACAACGTGCGCGGCCAGACCGACAGCGAGCTCATCTTCGCGTACCTGCTCACGCACCTCGACACGCTCAGCCCCACGGCCACGCGCGCCTCCGTCGACAGGACCATCGCGACGGCCGTCGCCAACCTCGACGGCCACGGCTCGACGACCTTCCTCTTGTCCGACGGCGTCGTCATCTACGCGCACCGCAACGGTCGCTCGCTCTATTCCCTCGTGCGCAATGGGGAGCCGGGCGCCGTGCTTTTTGCGTCCGAGCGCGTGACCGACGAGGCCTGGGAGGAGGTACCCGAGGGCTCCCTCTTGCGCGTCACCCGCAAGCCCACCCTCGCCATCCAGCGCGTCAACGGGCCGGACAAGTAAGGGACGTGTCGCGCCTCTTCTCGCCGCTCGGGCTGCGCTCGCTCACGATACCGAACCGGATCGTCAAGAGCGCGATGGCGGAGGGCGCGTGCGACGCGGACGGAGTCCCGTCGGACCGCCTTGCGCGGATGTACGAGCGCTGGGCCCGCGGCGGCGTGGGGCTCGCGATCACCGGAATGGCTCACGTCATCCGCGGTCACGGGTTCACCGGACACGAGATCGGCCTCTACGACGATCGGGCGATCGACGCGCTGCGGGAGACGACCGGCCGCGTGCACGCCGCGGGCGGCCGCATCGTGGCGCAGCTCTGTCACGCCGATCCGCAGATCCGCCGCGCGACGGTGCTGCGCCAGGGCGCCGTCGCCCCCACGGGCGGGTTTTCCCGCACGCACTTTCACTGGAACCGCACGGCGACCGACGCCGAGATCCACGCGATCATCGAGGCCTTCGCCGGGGCGGCGGCGCGGGCGGGCCGCGCCGGCTTCGACGGAGTGCAGCTTCACGCCGCGCACGGCTACTTCCTGTCTCGCTCGATCAGCCCGAAGCACAATCGGCGGCGTGACCGGTGGGGCGGCTCTTTCCACGGGCGGAGCGCGGTCCTCCTCGAGAGCGTCCGTGCCGTTCGTGGCGCCGTGGGTCCCGACGTGCCGGTCCTCGTCAAGCTGAACGCCCACGACGGCATCGAGCGCGGGGGGCTGCAGATCGAGGAAGCGATCCGCCTCGCCCAGCGACTCGAAGAGAACGGCGTCGACGCCATCGAGGTCTCCGCGGGCACGGCGGACGTCGGAATGGGCATCTATCCGAACCGCGGCGAGCTGCCGTTCGACATCGGCCGCACCTACCTCGCCGGAGAGTTCCCCTTCTTGCGCCCGGTCCTTCCCTTCTTGCCCTGGATCGCACGCTCCATCGAACGCTCTGTCGCGTTCCGGGAGGAGGCCTACTTCGCGCCGCTCGCGGAGCGGTTCGCCCGCGCGCTCCGGATCCCCGTCATCTGCGTCGGCGGGGTTCGTTCACTGCGCACCGCCGAAGCTTTGCTCGAACGCGGCATCGCGATGATCTCGCTCGCGCGCCCCCTCGTTCGCCAGCCCTCGCTCCCGCGCGCGTGGAAGAGCGGCCGCGAGGTCGAGGCCCAGTGCATCTCGTGCAACCGCTGCTTCGTGCAGCTCGGGCTCGAGCAGCCGCTCCGCTGCTGGCAGCGCGACAAGACGATGCGCCGCCCAATCCGAGCCACGCCCTAGCGATTCGCGTATCATCGCGTCCGGGAGGGAACGTGAGCGATCCCGTCAAGCCGCCTGGCAAGCCGCCGCAGCCCGAGAAGAGAGTGGTCCCGCCGGTGCCGAAGCCTGCTTCGGTCACTCCGCCGGTGCCCAAGCCCGCGCTGGCCAAGGCGCCGCCACCTCCGCCCAAATCCGCGCCACCCAAGCCGACGCTGCCGGCGCCTCCCGACGCCAAGCCGATGGCTCTGTCCGAGCCGAGCAAGGAACGCGAGCCCGTCAGGGTGGAGCCCAAACCCGAGCCGACGCGCGCGCCCCAGCCGGCGTCCGCGCCCGAGGCCTTCGCACCTCCGCTGGGGCGACCCAGCCCGCTCGGGCCCGCGCTCGAGTGGGGGCGGCGCAGCCTGGCGCGCGTGCGCGAGCGGACGAAGGACAAGCCGAGGTGGTTTCTACCCGCGGTGGGTGGGGGCAGCGCGTTCGTGCTCTTGATCCTCGTGCTCGCAGCGGGGAAGGCCGCGTGCGGCTCGAGCTCGTCGGCGGCGACCGCCGTGACCGCACAACCCTCCAGCGCCGCCTCGCAAGAAGTGGTGGCGCCCGCCGCGAGCGCGCCCGCGGCTCCGCCCGCATCGGCGCCCGCGCGCCCGATGGCGTGCGTCCTCGCCGGCTCGCCGCGCACGCTCGCGCCCAAGGCTCTCGCGGCGAACGGCCTCGAGGTCTCGGCCGTCGGCTCGCAGATCGCGGTCGGCTTCGGCCCGACGCCGAAGGACGCCACCCTCGACTTGATCGATCCGTCGACGCTCGCCTCGTCGGGCGCCAAGCACGTCCACGTGAGCGAGCCCATTGTCGCCGTGCTCGCGCTGCCGGGCGGCAAGGCCCAGATCGACGTGGCGCACAAGGACGAGGTCTTGCAGGGACGCAGCACGCTCGTCGCCGATCCGCCCATCGACGTGGGCGCGGTCGACGGAGGCTTCGGCTGGGCGCCACACCTGAAGGACAAAGCGATCAAGCTCTGGCCGCTACCCAACCCCACCGCACCCATCGAGGCCGTGCGCGGCGACGCCCTCGCGGACTCCAAGGGCTTCGCGGTGGCCTTTCGACAGGGCGGCGTCGTGTACGCCGGCGCCTTCGGCGGCTCGCCGCCCGGGCCGATCGGACCGCTGCTCCACGTCGACGGTCTCGGGACGACGGTCGGCCTGCCGGCGCTCGCCGCCAGCGGCGATCGCGTGCTCGTCGCGTGGTCGGATCGCGCGGCCGACGCCAATCCCTGGAGCGTGCGCCTCTCGAGCTTCCACCCCGGCGACGACGCGCCGGTCGTGCGAACGTTCGCGCCGCCTGCCGGCGGCCTCGGCGGGCAGGCGATGTCGCCCGATCTGGTCTCGCTCGGCGGAGGGCGCTTCCTGCTCGTGTGGACGGAGGGCCAGTCCACGCACCAGGTTCGCGGCGCGATCGTGAACGAGAGCGGCGCCGCGAGCGATCCGTTCGTCGTCTCGGCCGAGGGCGTCGACGCCGGTCAGGGACGGGCCGCCGTCCTTCCCGACGGGCGCGGCGTGGTCGCGTTCTTCTCGTCCGGCAAGCTCGGCTTCGAGGTCGTCGCCAGGCCGATCACGTGCGCGGAGAAGTGAGGGCTACTTCGACGGGGCGGCGGCGAGCTCGCTCCAGAAGCTCGATTGCCAGTACGCCGCCAGCGCCTCGAGCTTGTCCTCGTCGCTGCCCTCGCGCTGCGCCGTCGCCATCTGGAAGGCCAGGCGCGCGGGCGTCGGGACGACCCCGTTGGCCGACTTGGCGCGCGCGGCCGACTCGCGCGCCGTCCGCCGCGCGAGATCGAGCTGCGCGGTGAGCGCGCGGCGGTTCTCGAGCACGAGCTGGCCCTTGCTGTCGAAGTGGCCGTCGAGCGAGTACCACTTGTTCACGAGCTTCGCCCCGTCGAGGTAAGCGACGCTCGCCGCCGCGAGCCGCATCAGCTTCACGCCGTCGCTGACGCCGGTCTTCGGCGCGTACTCGGAGAGCGAGTTGGCCTTGGTGGCGAGGTAGTAGTCGCCTTCGCGGTTGGCGATCGCGGCCTTGGCCTCGTCCGGAGAGATGCCCTTGTCCTTGGCGAGCTCGTTCGTGATGAGCGCGTCGAAGTAGGCGAGCACGGCGCTCGACGCCGACGCGTAGCCGCCCACCATGCGATCGACCGCCACGGGCTCCATCGGCTTGCCCGTGCCCTCGTCGGCGATGAGGTCGAGCATGTCGCGCGAGTAGTCCATGTAGACGCTCGCCATGTCGTAATAGAGCGTCGGGACGAGGATGCGCTCCATGAGCGCCACGCGAGCCTCCGTGGTCGGCTGGATCTTGCCGCTCTCCAGCTTCTTGAGAAGGTCGACCGCGCCGTCCAGGAAGTCGTCGCCGATCATCGTGGCCGACCGCGCGTTGACGTAGAACGTGAACGCCGCCGCGGTGCTCACCTGCCCGCCGCGCGTCTTGTTCTGAGCCTTGACCTCGAGGGTCTGGCCGAGCGCGTCGACATCGCCCTTCACCTTCTGCGCGTTGTTCACGCCGTCGATGAGGTCGTTGAGCTTGTTCTGGAACATGTACGAGAAGGCCGTCGTCGCGCGCGTCGCCACCGCGACCGCGATCGCCGCCTGCGCGTAGCTGTCGAGGGCCGGCGTCAAGAAGCTGTTCTTCTCGTACGTCTCGCCCGCCGAGTAGCGCTTGTCCGCCTCGGCGATGAGCGGGCCGGAGAGCTCGGCGGGGACGCCGGTGCGCTTCACCTCCTGCTTGAGGTTGGCGATCTCGCGATCGACGCGCGACTTCCACACCCCGAGCTTGGCTCGCAGGAGCGCCTGCGTCTGGGCGGAGGGCTCCATCTCGCTCTCGGCGAGCCCCTCGGTGCGCGGCAGCGTGTCGCCGGTGAGGAACTCGTAGCCCTCGTAGACGTCGCCGATCTCCTTCACCTCGAGGCCGAGCCCCGAGCCCACGGTCATCAGGTCCACGTCCTGACCGGTCTGCATGTCTTTGTGGTTCCGGCAGCCGATCGGGAAGCCGAAGCGCTTGAGGCCCGCCGCCTTCGCGCCTTGCATCTTCTGCACGATCCCGCCGACTGGGCCTGCCGTCCCGTCGGGGTTGATGGTGCCGGTCATCGTCGTGTCGGCGCGGAGGGGCTTGTTCCGCATCAGCGCGAGCATCGTCGAGGTCGTGATCATGCCGGCCGACGGGCCGTCGGTGTGGCCGCCGACGTGGACGTCGAACTCGTAGTCGGAGAGCGACGCGCCGAGCGTGCGCGTGGAGTTGAACGCCGCGAGCCAGGTGGCCGTGCGCCACTGGTTGCCGCCGCCGCCCGCGAACTCCTCGGACACGCCCACCGAGACCGCGCCCGTCTTGTTCGGCGAGACGCGCACGCGCGCGTTCGCCGTGCCGCCGTGCGCCGTCGGCCCCGGCTCCCCCGCGAACCAGACGAACTGCACGTTGGTCTCGCGCGGCTCGGTCATCTTCGCGGGACCGGCGGTGGCGCCGGCGTCCTGGGTCGTCGGCGCGCCCATCTTGTAGAGCCCGAAGACGCCGAGGCCGCACGCGCCGACGAGCACGAGCGGCAGCGCGATCCAGAGCGCCGTCGAAGAGCCCTTGCGCGCGGGCGGACCGTAGCCGTGCGGCGCCTGCCGCTGGGGGTACTGCGCGTACGCCGGCGGAGCCTGCGGATAGCCGAGCGGCGAGCCGTAGGCCGGCGGGAGGTTGGCGACCGGGGACATGACGTCGCCGGCGACCGTCCGGCCGCGCCCCGGAGCCACGCCCCGGATCTCCTGCAGCAGGATCTGATGCGACCCGATCTGGAGGCTCGTCCCGGGAGCCCACGCCATCTCGGTGACGCGCTGGCCGTTCACCCACGTGCCGTTGGTGCTGTGGAGATCGCGAAACCTCACCGCGCCGCTCTCGAAGAGCACCTCGCCGTGCGTCGAGGAGCAGCGCGCGTCGGGCAGGACGACGTCCCCCTGCTCCCGGCCGATGAGGACCCTAGCCTGAGTGAACTCGTACGGCCGCGGGGCAGCACCGGGCGCATGGACCACGAGAACGAACGACGCCATTGTAAGAGCCTCCTGTCCGCCATCGCCCTAGTACTCCGCGCGGGCAACGCTCACAAGACAATGTGCCCCACCTCGCGCTCGAGCAGGCTGGTTTTCGCGGCAAGGGGCCCCAGCGCAATGGCTGAGTCACGCCGGGCACGAGCGACGGCGGCGCCGCTACGATCGCGCGGCGGCTTCGAACGCATCAATCGTTGGGAACGACCAGGCTTCCCGTGAACGCGCAGAGCTTCTTGTTCTGCCACTTCTTGCAGAAGCTCTTGGGCGGATTGCACTCGCTGTCCCTCGTGCACGGCTTGTGGCAGGCCTCCTCGGCGAGCGACCAGCCCGCGGGGCACTTGCCCCCCTTGGCGTCCACCTCGCCGTCGTGGTCGGCGGGCGCTCCGGCGTTCGAGGTGCTCGCACTCGCCGCAGCCGACGCGCCGCCCGCGGCGGGGCCGTTGTCGTCCCACGGGGCGCCCGCGACGGGGGCGCGGACCTTGACGCCCTTCGGCGCACACACGCGCGTGTTCCTGACCCCGCTCTTGGTCGGCCACGACGTGCTCGTGCACGTCTCGTCGGGACCGCACTTGTAATCGCCGCCGCAGTAGTCGGCGCACTTTCCGTCGATTCGCGCGGGAGCCGCGTACCGCTCCCCGCAGTTCTCGAGCTTCACCGGCGGCGCCGCCGTCTCGACCGCCGACGCGGACGCAGACGCGATGGCCGGAGCGGCGGCGGTGGCGGCGGCGGTGTCGATCGCCGTCGGCGTCGCTGCGGCGGAAGACGTCGTGGCGGATGCCGGCGAGGTCTCGTCGTTCTTCTTCATCCCCTTGCACGCGAGCGACACGGCGAGGAGGACGACGAGCGCGGCGAGCGAGTGCACACGTTCCATGTGCCCACGCTACTGCCGCCGGGCTGCACCAGGAAGCGGCAAGGACTCGCGCGGCTCGGATCGCGAAGGTAGGATGCGGCCGTGAGCTTCGCGCGTGGCCGAGCGATCGCACCGAGGCTCGCCTTTGCCGGTGCGGCCTTTGCGCTCGCGTGCGGCCACGCCAAGCCGGTCGCATCGCCTCCGCCGCCGGCGCGCGACGACGAGTGGGCGAAGTCGAGCTTCGTCGAGCGGCACGCCACCATGACCTTCACCGTGCTCCCGAACATGGCGCGCCTCTGGCAGGAGGTCGACGGCGATCCCTGGCCGGATCTGCGCTGCACGTCGTGCCACGGCGAGAAGGCCGAGGAGATCGCCTATCGCATGCCCTCGGACGCCGTGCCTGCGCTCGATCCCGCGCGCATGCCGCGCGTCGACTCGCCCGACGCGGACGAGGCGAAGATCACGCGCTTCATGACGGACAAGGTCGTGCCGGAGATGAAAGAGCTCATGGGCACGTCGCAAGTCACCTGTTTCTCCTGCCACCCGAGAGGCAAGAAGTGATCGACGTCGAGCGTGCGGCGGTGATCACGCGCCGCCAGGTCCTCTCGCTCGCCGCGGCGTCCGCGGTCGCCTCGCTCGGCCGGCGCGCGTGGGCCACGGGAGAGCCCATGCCGTGCGCGTTCGTGGGTCACGGCTCACCGCGCCTCGCGATCGATCCCGTGCGCGGCCCCGAGCTCCGCGCCTGGGGAGCGTCGCTGCCGCAGCCGCGCGGCGTGGTGGTGCTCACGCCGCACTACCGCGCGGAGAAGCTGACGATCGGGCACGTGGGCAAGGGCCGTGGGCTCTATTCCTTTCCGGCGTTCATGCGGAGCGAGCTCCCCGCGGGGCTCGACTACCCATCGCCGGACAACGCCGCGCTCGCTTCGACGGTGCGCGACCTGCTCGCGCCGCTCGAGCCGACGGTCGACCCCCAGCGCGCGGGCTTCGATCACACGAGCTGGATGCCCCTGCATCACATGCTGCCGAAGGCCGACGTCCCCGTCGTCGAGCTCGCGCTTCCGTTCGCGCCCGAGGCGGAGCTCTTCACGCTGGGCAAGCGCCTCGCCCCGCTGCGCCACGAGGGAGTGCTCATCCTCGCGAGCGGCAACGCCACCCACAACCTCGCGTCGATCGATGTCCACGCCGCGACCCCTGCGAACGCGCCGCGCGCGGCGTGGGCAGTGGAGTTCGACGCGTGGCTCGCCAAGACGCTCGCCGCGCGCGACGTCGCCGCGCTGCTCGACTGGCGCAAGCGCGCGCCTTCCGCCTGGCTCGCTCACCCGGACGACGGCGGGCACTATCGCGTGATGCTCGTGGCCCTCGGGGCGGCCGTGGGCGGCGCGACCACCTTCGAGAGCGCTCGCTTCCCCGTCGAGGGCTTCGAGGCGCCGACTCTCTCGAAGCGCTGCGTCGAGCTTCGCTGAGCTCGAACGCCCTGCACGGGGAGATGCACGTCGTGCAGCCATTTGCACACCGAGACGCGGTCGCGTGGCCCAACACGCGCGAAAAGCACGGCTGGCAACCGATTTGCAAAGCGAGGCCGCCCGGAGGATCTCGATGTCGTTGCGCGGAACGGTCGATGAACGGTTCGAGATCGACAAGGTCGCCGCGACCGGTGGGATGGGGACGATCTACCGCGCCCGCGACACGTGGACGGGCGGCCACGTCGCCCTGAAGGTCCTGCGCACGCCCGGAGACGGCGCGTGGCGCTTCGCGCTCGAAGCGCGCATCGCGCGTCTCATCGATCATCCGTTCGTCGTCCGGTACGTCGCGCACGGCTACACGAACGAGGGCGCGCCGTACCTCGCCCTCGAGTGGCTCGACGGCGAGGACCTGGCCTCGCGCCTGGCTCGAGGGCCGCTCACGCCGACGGAGAGCTTGCGGCTCTTCCGGCGCCTCACGGGCGCGCTCGGCGCGCTGCACGAAGCCGGCATCGTCCACCGCGACTTGAAACCGTCCAATGTCTTTCTCTGCGACGGCCGCGTCGATCGCGCCAAGCTGCTCGACTTCGGCGTCGCGCGGGTGCTCGAGCGCGCCGACGGCGACGAGATGACCAGGCCCGGCATCTCCATGGGGACGCCGCCGTACATGGCCCCCGAGCAGCTGACCGCCGGCACGATCGACGCGCGTGCCGACGTCTACGCGCTCGGCGCGCTGCTGTTCGAGTGCCTCACCGGGGCGGCTCCATTCGCCGCGGACAACGTCGCGGTGACGGTCGTCCGCATCCTCACGGAGCCGGCGCCTCGCCTCTCCGATCGGGTCGAGGTGGCAGGGGAGCTCGAGTCGTTCTGCACGCGACTGCTCGACAAGGACCCCGCGAAGCGCCCCTCGAGCGCGCGCGCCGTCTGCGATTTCGTCGAGCAGTGGATGGCCCATGAAGGCATCTCACCGTGCGCGCCGGACTCCGATCATTCCCACGACACTCGAGTGGGGACCAGCACGTCGCCGGATGGCGAACCCACGCCGAGCAACCACGGCGTCGAGTCGTTCTGATCGCCGTTCTGTCCCCAGCAGTAGACCTGGCCGTCGGCGCCGAGAGCGCACGTCCAGTGGCGGTGCGCGGCGAGGTCTTGCGCAGGCTGCGCCGCTGCCGGAAGCTGCGTCTGCGTCGGGCCGACGTTGGCGCCCACGAGCGTGCCGTTGCCGACCTGCCCGTGATCGTTCTGGCCCCAGCACCACACGCCGCTTCCGTTCGGCGTGATGGCGCACTGGTGGCGCCAGCCCGGCGAGAGGTTCAGGATGCGCCCGCCGGCGCCGATGTCGAGCGGGGTCGGCTGGTGGAGATCGCTGCAACCGTTGAGGAGCGCGCACCCCTGGCCCAGGTTGCCCCCCCAGCAGAACCAGTCTTTGTTGTCGTCCTGCGCGCAGGTGTAAAAGTCCGAGCCTTGGAGCGCGATGAGCTTCGACGGGAGCCCCGGCTGGGGACTCGACTGGGCGCAGCACGAGTTGACGCTGGCCGTGCCATCGCCGAGGTTTCCCCAACCGTCGGTGCCGTAGCAGTCGACGAAACCGGAGAACGAAAACCCGATGCACAGCGCGTAGAGCCCGTTGGCGAGGTACGCCGGCTCGTTGACCGAGGGTAGCTTTCGCGGCACCTGGAGCGTCGCGGTGTACGGCGACGGCGCGCCGCCCTCTTCGCAGCTCAGACCGTTGTCGCAGCCCATCTTGCCGTTGCCGTTGGTCCCCCAGCAGAAGACCTCGTTGCCGGCCGTCCCGCTCACGAGGGCGCACGCCGAGTCGTTGGCGGCGCTCACCTGGAGGACCGCGGCGTTCGACAGGCTGACCGGCTGCGGCTTCGTCTGGCCGCCGCCGCCCTGGCTCGTGCCCCAGCACCAGACCGACGTGCTTCCGCCCATCAGGCGCAGGGCGCAGGCGAAATCGTAGCCGAGCGTGATGTCCTGAATCCCCGTCATCGGTTGGCCGTTCGCGTCCAGCACCGTGTGGGGCGTCGCGACGCTCGTCGGCGACACGTGGTCGTAGCCGAGCTGACCTGCCTGGTCCGCGCCCCAGCAGCGCGCCGTCCCATCGGAAAGCACGGCGCACTCGAAGCCCGACATGCCGCGCGCGAGGCGCGTCACCGACGCGCACTTGTTCTGGCTGCAGAGGACGCCGGCGTTGGAGGCCACGCAATCGGCGCCGGTCTGGCAAGAGACGCTCACCGGCGGACCGTCTGCGGCGGAGTCCCCAGCCGCGCCGCCGTCGCACTCGTCCGCGGCGCAGCCGCGGAAGTTGTCGAGGCCGAGCACGGCGTTGCAACCGAACGCGCACGCGATCGCGCACGCGATCGCCGCCGCCGCCGTAGGTAGAACGCGCCCTCTCACCATTCTCATCAGTTTGCCCGTGCTGCGGTCCCGCTGGCAAGCGGCCCCGCCGGCGCATTTCCCCGCGAGCCGCGCTAAGCTCGCCTCCCATGCGCACGCACGCGAACGGCATCGAGATCGAGTACGACACCTTCGGCCGCCCGGACGATCCGCCGATGCTCCTCATCATGGGCCTCGCGATGCAGATGATCGCGTGGGACGACGCCTTCTGCGAGGGGCTCGCGGCCCGCGGCTTTCGCGTCATCCGCTTCGACAACCGGGACGTCGGCCTCTCGACCCGCTTCGACCGCGGCGGGCTGCCCAACCTGCCCGCGATCCTCGCGGGCGATCCCTCGAGCGTCGCCTACTCGCTCGACGACATGGCGCTCGACGCCGTGGGCCTCCTCGACGCGCTCGACATCGAGTCCGCGCACGTCGTCGGCCTATCGATGGGCGGGATGATCGCGCAGTGCCTGGCGCTGCTTCATCCGTCGCGAACCCGAAGCCTCGCGTCCATCATGTCCACCACCGGCGACCGCACCGTCGGCCAGGCCAGGCCCGAGGTGCTCGGCGCGCTGCTGACGCCGGCGCCCCCGGAGCGCTCCGCGAACATCGAGTACGGCCTCGGCGTGTGGCGCTTGCTCGCCTCGCCGGGTTTCCCGTTCGACGAGGCGCAGACGAGGGAGCGCGTCGCCCGCTCCTACGATCGCGCGTTCTATCCCGTCGGGGTCGCGCGGCAGATCGCGGCCATCATCTCGGCGCGCGATCGCACGCCCGAGCTCGCGAAGCTGCGCGTGCCCGCGGTCGTCATCCACGGCGCCGACGATCCGCTCATCTCGGTCACCGGGGGCGAGGCGACGGCGCGCGCCATCCCGGGGTCCAGGCTCGTGGTCGTCCCCGGGATGGGCCACGATCTGCACCCGCACGTCTGGGCGCGCGTCACCGACGAGCTCACCGCCAACGCAACGCGCCCGTGACCCGGGGCGATCGGCCGGCGTGCAGGTAGCACGCCGGCACTTCCTCCTTCGTCGATCGTCAGTACGGCACCGCTCCGAGGTGACCCGCGACGAACACGACCAAGACGGCGAGCGCGACGACGACCGTCGAGGACAGGGCGACATCCAGAACCTTGTGGAGTGCGAGCTTCATGCACGCTCGATGAGCAACGGCGATGCCATGAGCAACGGCTCCAAATCGCGGTCTCGTTCGGGCTCTTTGCTCATCGAAGCCGCATGCGCCCTGCGCGGTGCATAGGCGCGGACGCGCCCAGAGACCTACGAACCTCCCCGCTTGACAATGTAGGATATAGGGCTACAAGGGCGCTGTCGCGGGATGCCCCACCTGGCGGGTGGGGCCTTCAAAGGGGAAAACCATGTCGATCCGCTATTTTGGCCTTGTCGCTTTCGGCGCCCTCGCGCTCACGGGCTGCTCTGGGGCGATCGATTCGATGGACGGCACGTCGGGCGAAGACTCCCTCTCCAGCAACCCGAACGCCGGGTACTTCATCGTCACGCACGTCGACGCGCGAAAATGCATGGCGCCCCTCTGCGGCGGGTACTTCGTCGCGCGCGTCAACGCCAAGACCACGCGCTGCGGGGACGGCGCGTATCGGAGCGAGTGCTACGTCAGCGAGATCGACACGACCGCCGTCGCCCTCGCCGACACCGACGACCAGAAGCTGCACGGCGCACTTGCGCAGGGCCAGGCGCTGGTCCGCGGCACGCTCGTGAAGCAGGCCTACAACAACGCGACCCTCGGACGCCTCGTCGCCGTCGAGGGTTGGTTCGGCGCGACGACGTCGAAGCCCGCCGGCACCTTCTATCGCGCGGCGAACAACGACATCGAGTGCGTCAAGGCGCCGTGTCCGACGGTGACGGCCTCCAAGCTCAACTCGAAGGCTGCGCAGAACATCGAGGGTGCTCTTTTCGACCAGACGGCGGTGCCCGCCGACAGCAAGCAGATCGCGCTCGCGGACTCGGACCTCGATACGACCGACGGCGTCCTCGTCGCAGGCGATCTCGTCACGCAGCAGACCAAGGCCGGCGCCGAGAAGGTGCTGGTCGCCAGCGAGTTCTACTTCCGCGCGGTGAGCCCCGTCGGCAAGACGTGCGGCGGCTTCGCAGCGCTCGCCTGCCCCGATGGCTACTTCTGCAGCTACAGCGAGAGCGCGAAGTGCGGCGCGGGAGACATGGGCGGCACGTGCCAGGTGACGCCGGAAATCTGCCCGATGGTCTACATGCCGGTGTGCGGCTGCGACGGCAAGACGTACGGCAACTCGTGCGACGCGAGTCGTTCGGGCACGTCCGTGGCCTCGAGCGGCGCCTGCCCGTAGTCTCCGCTTCGGCCCGGCGCATCCCGTGCGCCGGGAGCGTCGCCGGGTTCGCCGTCAGCGACACCTCGCACGACGCATGCGCTGGCGCGCCTCGAAGCTCTTCGGCGTTCCCGAAGAGTCGATCGTGGCGAGGTCGACGGCGAGCGTGTGGTTGGGGCGTGCGAAGGTCGTCGTGCACGGCGCGTCCGTCCGCACCGATGCGCTCGCCCGGCCCCGCGCGGCGTGCGTCTTGCCTCGATGGACTTCGTCATGCCATCGCATCGCGTCATCGCGCTCGCGCTCGGGCTGGCGCTCCCTGCGTGCGAGCCAGCCTACACGTACGTCCCCGTGACCGACGCCTACGAGGCCAGCGATCGCGTCGACACTGCTTCTTCCGCCACCGCTGACGTCACCCCCGGCACGACGGCGGCGACTTACCCGATCCCGCGAGATGCGCCGCGCGGCAACCTGCGCATCGCGTCGTACGGGCTCGTCGACATCGGACCGCAGACGCAGTCGGACAAGCGCATCTCGGCGCTGCACCTGCGGATGACGCTCACCAACGACAGCGATCGTCCGTGGACGCTGGACACCCGCGAGCAGCGCGTCGCCCTCGAGGGCTTCGGCACGAGCGTCGCGGCGTTCGCCTCGGCCGACGCGGGCTCGGCGCCGCCGACGATCACCGTGCCGCCCAAGGGCAAGCGCGTCGTCGATCTCTTCTTCCCGCTCCCGACTCAGCTCCAGAGCCAACAGTCCCTGCCGAGCTTCGACGCTCTGTGGCGCGTACAGGCCGACGATCAGGTGGTCTCGGACGAGACGCCGTTCGAGCGAATGGCCGTCCAGCCGCCGGCGACGTACGACCCGACCTACGACTACGGGCCCAACTACTACTGGGGCCCGCCGTACTGGTACAATCCCTACTACGCAGATTACGGATTCGTGGGCGGAATTGTCATTCCGCCGTTTTACTTCGGCTTCCCGCTCTACGTGCACCACCACGCGGGATATGGGCACTTCGTGCACCATGGCTACTACTACGGAGGATATCCATACTACTACCGCGGGTACCCTTACGGTGGTTATTACGGGGGTTATCCTTACGGCCGATATTACCGAGGTTACCCCTATGGCGGTTACTACCGAGGTTATCCCTACGGCGGCTACTACCGCGGGTACCCATACGGCGGCTACCGACGAAGTTACCCGCCCGGCGGTTCCTACCGCGGCGGCGGTCACCCTCCCGGCGGTTATCCCCGCCCCCAGGGCGGCTACCGCGGCTACCCGGGCGGCGGGCACCCCGGCGGCTACCCCGGCGTTCGACCCGGCGGTGGCTACCCCGGGGCTCGCCCGGGCGGCGGCTATCCCGGGGCTCGCCCGGGCGGCGGCTATCCCGGGGCTCGCCCGGGCGGCGGCTACCCCGGGGCTCGCCCGGGCGGAGGCCACCCGGGCGGCGGTGGATCCCGCGGGGGCGGCCACCGCTGACCGTCTCGCTCGCGCGCTTTCGCGGGGCGCCGCCCGAGGGTCCGTCGTGAGCGTGCGGCCTCTATTTTCCCCCCTTGTCCTGTGCACGCCTCGTGCCGCAGGCGAGATCTCGATCTGCGCGGCCAAGCCGGTGCCAACGAAATACGTCGTGTGCAGTCCGATGCACACGTGCGCAGAGCCACGCACACGCCGGAGTGAGGAGTGCGGCGTGGCGGCAACGCGACGACCGGCTTCCGGTCGATTCTTTCGTAGGCACGCGGGCTGCAAGCAAGCGCCAGGTCGCACCATGTCCGCCTTCTTCACGGCCATCACCCTGGACATCACGCTGACGCTCGTCGCGAGCGCGGCGTTTTTGGCGATCGCGGTGGTCGCCGCGTTGCGCGGCCGGCAAGGACGCAACGCCGAACCCGTCGCCTGGGTGCTCGCGGTGCTCTGCCTCGATCTGTTCGTCTACAACATCGCCCAGCTCATCGCGGACCTGATGGGCCGGTCGCAACCGTTCTGGCCCTGGCTCAACGCGGCGGCGGCGTGCGGGGCCGTGGCGTTCTCCTACCACCTGGTCATCGCCTTCGTCGGCCAGCGGCGCAAGCACCGCGCCGCGCTGGTCGTATCGCACCTCTATTTTGGCGGGATCGCCGGCGCGAGCCTGATGCCCGGCGCCGTGCAATCGTTCGCGTGGTTTCCCAATGGGAGGCTGTGGGCCGGCCTGCTGCTCCTCGGCATGGCGCTCGTGCTCGCGCACGGCACCACGCTGCTCGTCCGCCACCTCATTGGAGCCTCCGCTCCGGAGAGGGCGCGCGCGCGTCTCATCCTCGCGGGCGTCTTCATCGCGGCGGTGACCAACGCGACCGATCTGGCGGACATCGCGGGCGCCACTTGGTCGCCTCGGCTCGGCGAAGGGGGGCTCGTCGTGGCCGCCGTCCTGCTCGCCGGCGCGGCGCTGCGCGTGCTCAAGGGGCTCTCGTTCCTCACGGCCGTGAACGGCGTCGCCATCGCCATGACCGTAGTGCTCTTCGAGGTCGCCATCTTTCGTTGGGTCGGAGATCGCTACGCGCTGGCGGTCGTCGGCACGGTCATCGTATCGATCGGCGCGCTCCTCGCCTCGCGCTTCGTCGTGGCGGAATACGCAGCCTACCGCGAGCGCACGCTCGCCCACGCGTCGCTCGGGCGCATGGCCGCGCAGATGGCGCACGACATCAAGAACCCTCTCGCTTCGATTCGCGGAGCGACCCAATTCCTGGCGGCCGAGCGCGCGGCCTCGCGCTCGATCGACAACCAGAAGGAGTTCTTGGATCTGCTCGTGGACCAGTGCGACCGGCTGGCGCGCATCGTCGACCAGTACCAGCGCATCGGCAGGGCGGAGCCGCAGCTCGAGCCGAGCGACGTGAACGAAGCCGTGCGCGAGGCGATGAAGTTCCTCTCCGGCTCGCAGGTTCACGTCCGGCTGGCCGACTCCCTGCCCGAGTGCCAGGCCGACCGGGATCTCATCGTGATCGCCCTCGAGAACGTCCTGCGCAATGCCCACGAGGCCGCGAGGAACACACCCGTCCACATCGAGACGGGCTTGAGCGAGGCCGGTGCCGACCGCGCCTGGATCTTCGTGTCGGTCCGGGACGAAGGGCCCGGGATGGATCCGCGAACGCGCGAGCGGGCGCTCGAAGGGTTCTTCACCACCAAGTCGCAGGGCTCGGGCCTCGGGCTCGCCTTCGTCCGCCGCGTGATCGAGGCCCACCGCGGCAAGCTGCTCATCCAGTCTCAGGAGGGCGCCGGCACGACGGTCCGGTTCGAGCTTCGCGCCGCGTAGAAGCTCTCCTGAGCGCGAAGGCGGAGCTCAGGCCGCGCTCGCGCCGGCGGCGGGTGTCACTCGCTCCCATCCGTGCTCCTCGAGCCACGCTGCCGCTTCGTCCGCGCGGGTCGCGTCCACCACCACGTCGAGCTCGTCGCCCTCGGACACGCGCGCGTCCAGTGACGCCGGCGAAGCGCGGCCGCCGCGTCGCACGACCAGCGGCAACACGAGCCGGTCCGGGAACTGCTCGAGCCCCTCGGCGCCCTTGGCGGCTGCCTGTCGCGCGCGCCAGCGCTGCAGGGCCGCCGCGTCGTGCCTCAGCCGCACCGACCACGCCTCGACGCCGATCGGCTTGGCGAAGAGGAGCTGGCCGCCCGTGGCACGTAGGAGCTCGAGCTCCGCGGTCGTCGCCGCGCCCTCGTCGGCGGCGATGGCCGCGTAGACACGCGCGGCCTTCCTCTCGCGCTTGGCTCGGCGTACGAAGAGCAGGTTGAGCTCGTCGTTCGGGGTCACGGCAACCGCGCCTGTGCGCGTCTCGAGCTCGGCGCGCTGGAGCACGCCGTCGCTCAGCGCGTTGCCGAAGATGGCGCGGATGCCCGCCTGCTCGGCGGCGCGGCACGCGTGCGGGTTCGTGTCGATGCACAGGACCTCGTCGCCGCCGTCCCGGAGCGCGCGAGCGAGCGCCAGCGCGAGCTCGTTGGCTCCGAGCAGCACCCAGCCGTTGTCGCTCTTTCGGGCCAGGCCGAGCAGGCCCGCGAGGAACCCACCGGTGGCGCCGGCGACGGTCACCGTGACCGCGATGACGAGGAAGACGAGCGCGCGCAGCGGACGGCCGCCCTCGATCTGATGCCGCTCGAGCTGCGTCGCGAAGAAGGAGGCCACCGCCGCCGCGACGACGCCGCGCGGCCCGATCCATCCGATGAAGGCGCGCCTGCGCCAGCCGAGGTCCGTGCCCCACGTCCCGAGCGCGACGCACGCCGGTCGCACGAGCAGAATGAGCGCCGCCACGGTGACGACCGCGGGCCGGCCGAGTGCGCGCACGTCGGCGACGCGCACGTCGGCGGCGAGCAGCACGAACAGCATCCCGATGAGCATCACCGTGAGCTGCTCCTTGAACTCCGCCAGCTCGCGGCCGATGCGCGTATTGGCATTGCCGATCACCGTCCCCGCGACAATCACCGCGCCGATGCCGCTCTCGGGCGAGACGGCGTTCGACGTCTGGAAGAGGGCGAGCACGAGCGAGAGGGTCAGGACGTTCTCGAGCCCCTCGGGGACGAGCTCCTTGCTGCGGAGCACGAGAACCATGACGATGCCGAAGACCGCGCCGAATACGACGCTCGTGCCGAGACGCATGACGATCTGCAACGCGCCCAGCGCGACGCGACCGCCGGAGGGCTCGAGGACGATCTCGAGGGCGACGGTGGCGACGATCGCGCCGAGCCCGTCGAGGAGCATGCCTTCCGCCTCGAGGATCGTCGACGTCGTGTGCTCGATGCGCAGGCGCCGCATGAGCGGATTGATGACCGTCGGGCCGGTCACCATCACCAGGGTCCCGAAGAGCACGCTCGGGCGCAGCCCCCAGCCCATTCCCCATCGCGCCAGCGCAACGCCTCCGGCGACGGACACGACGGCGCCGAGCGTAACGAGCTGGCGGATGGCGCGGCTCTCGCGGCGCATGCGCCGGAAATCGAGGCTCAAGCCGCCCTCGAAGAGGACGACCGCGACGGCGAAGCCGACCAGCGTCGGCAGGGCGCTGCCGAGCACCTCGGGGCGGATGACGCCGGCCACGTCGGGGCCGAGCAGCACGCCGACGGCGAGCAGCACGATGATGCCGGGAATGCGGAGGTGCCGCGCGATCGCCTGCGCGATCAGCCCGATGGACAGAGCGAGCGCGATGCAGAGCGCAGGCGTACGGAGCGCGTCGGCGTGGAGCATCGAGGCGCGCATGATGGCACGCGCCGCGCCGGATTGCTCACCTCGTCGAGGCGGGAGGAGGAGGGGCGTAGACGGGCAGGTGCTTGCCGTTCGGGAGGAGCGTCGAGGGAACGGGCGTGCCGGCGCACATGGCGACAAAGCGAGCGCAGCGACTGTATCCATCGCCCTCGCAATAATTGATCTGCCAAATCTTCAGAAAAGGTGCGCTGGAGAAAACAGGAAATAGCGCGCACGTATCGATGTTGGGACAACCCATGATTGCGACTGTATCCGCCGGACGCCATTTCACGAACGCTTTCGCGAGAGGCTCGCACTTGCCTTAAATCAACTCGCAACCCCAAGCGGGACACAACGCCGCGATCTGCCGAGATCAGGCGCCAAATACACCTGCGGCGATGCGTGGACAGGTGCGACCGATCCGCTTCGGACGGGACGTTCTTGGTAGCCGCGACCGAGGGTGATCGATACCGTTAATTTCAAATGGGGATATTTCGTCCTCATTTTCTTTTTCAAATCAAGCGACAGGAGATATGCCCATGCTCAATCGAGCCGTCCTACTGCGTCGCTTTGCTTATTGCCTTGTCTTGAGCGCGTGTGGAACCAATTCGCCCGACGTACCTTCGCTTTCCTCTCAATCGTCCAGTGCAACGAACGGGTCAAGCGACCTCGTGTCACAACCCGCCACGGCGGGAAAGAAGTACCTCCTCGCGTGGACCGGCGATCAAGGCCTCGACGGGCACGAAGACCCGGACTTTCTGGCCGTCATCGACGCGACGCCGAACTCGCCGACGTACGGCCACGTGGTGAACACGGCCGCGCTGCCTTGCATCGAGGGAGCGAACCTCCTCGATCAGCTCGGGATGCTCCCCGGCGCGACCTCGTGCAAGTTCAACGAGCCCCACCACTTCTCGGACCCGTGGACGGACCCGATCACCAAACACAAGTTCATCTTCGCCGGCGGGCTCATCAGCGCGAACGTCTTCTCGTTCGACGTCACCGATCCGCTCCATATCCCGACCGCGAAGCTGGCCGTCGACGCGCGTGACCTGCACACGATCTCGGGCGCCGACGACTTCCTGGTCTTGCCCAACGGGCACGTCGCCGGGACGATGATGGGCTCGAAGAGCCTCGGGTATCCCGGCGGCATCGTCGAGTTCTCGCCGTACGGCGCGAGCACGTTCCTCGCGGAGCACCCCGCGGCGGTCCCCGGCGGCCCCACCCGCTTCATGCCGAGCATCAACGGCGAGACGGACGCCGGTCTGCTCGCGCACCCTCACTCGATCCGGTATCGCGCCGACCTCGACGTGCTCGTGACGACCGACTACGTCACGCCGGGCAGCATCGCCGCCGTCAACTACTTCAACGACCCCGCGGACTACGGCACGACGGTGCGCTTCTGGAAGGCGTCGGACCTCGGCGCCGGGCCGCAGAAGGTCGTCCAGGTCCCGGACGGCCCGCGTCACGAGCGCAACTCCATGGAGGAGGAGCTGATGGGGCTCATGGCGGGCGAGGTCACTCACAAGGCGGGACACAAGGGCCACTTCACCGCGAGCATGTGCGGAGGCACCCTCTACTACTGCCCCGACATCACGGCTCCCAACCCGGTCTACTACGAGGTCTACGACTTCGGCCCGGGCACCGGCGCCTCGCTGCTCGACATCACGGACGACGACGCCTTCTTGATCCAGCCGATCTCGGCCATGGCTTCACCCGGCGATCCCGAATACAACCGCGACTATCCCGGCGAGCACTCTCGCCGCGTGGTCGTCTTCGACATCCGCCCGCTCCTCGCCGCCGGGACGAACGTCCACTGCGGCCCGCCCCAGGTGACGAACGACTCGTCGGGCTACACCGTCGGCTTCACCGGGCACAACAACGGCGCGTCCGACTGCCCCGTCGAGGTCTCCTCGGTGCACGTCGATTCACCGCTCAACACCTCCACCCACGGCGGTCCGCACGACGTCACGATGGACAAGACCAACACCTACGTCGCGTTTCAGGACTACTTCGTCGATCTGCGCAACCTCGGGCTCCCGGGCCCCGCGAGCGTCGGCGACCTGAAGATCTACATGTCGAAGTTCAACAAGGGGACCGGCCAGATGGAGATCGACACGAGCTTCCGTGACGAGATCACGGGCGAGGTCGGCGTGAACTTCAACCGCCCCGACGGGTACGTCTGGCCGGGCGGCCAGGGCACCAGCGGCACGGCCAAGCCGCACGACATCCAGTTCATCGAGGTGTCCGACCACTGACCCTCGCGGTCGCGACGCAACGTCATCGGACGTGACGCAGCGGGTGCGCCTCGACGCTACGCGGCTGTCTCATCGGCCAGTCGTGGCGCGCCCGCGCGTGTCTGGGTCCGCCGTCTCCGTCTCCGACCCCAATGGAGATGGCCGCGCGTGGCCGCCGATGATACTCATGGGAAGTTGGGCAAATCCTTGCCATGAGGGCCGCCATGAGAACGTCCGGCGCTTTGCTTGTCCTTCTGATCGGCTGCTCCTCGCAGGGCAACGTGTTTCCCAAGGACGGCGGCGGCTCGCCGTCCGACTCGGGCGGCCAGCCCGATCAGAGCGCGCCTCCGCCGAGCGACGGTGGCCAGATCTTCGGCGACTCGTCGGCGTCGGACGCGTCCGGCGACGGGGGTGCGGGGACGACGGTCTACGCGAACACCGACGACACGCTCTACTCGCTCGATCCCCAGTCGAACGCGATCTCGCTCATAGGGGCCTTCGCCGGGCTGGGCGGCGGCACCAACGACACCGTCGTGACCGACGTCGCGGTGAACTCGAGCGGAGAGGTTTACGTCAACACTCCGAGCGTCGTCTACAAGGCCACGCTGCCGACGACACCTCCAGGAACGGTCAACCTCAGCAAGCTCGCCTCGATCGCGCTGCAGACCGGGCAACGCTTCTACGCGCTCGGGTTCACGCCTGCCGGCGCCCTCGCGGCCGGCGAGGTTCTGATCGGTGGCGACAACTACGGCGAGCTCTTCGCCATCGACACGACGAACGGCTCGACGATCGATCTCGGCAGCTTCGGCCCCGACCCCAGCCACGCGACCTACAACTTCGCCCTCTCGGGTGACGTCGTCTTCTACGTCGACGCCAACCAAGCGCCGACGGGCCTCGCGACCGTCCGCCCGTGCAAGCCGAAGACGACCACGTGCCTGACGAGCGACGACTACCTCGTCGCCGTCGACATGACCGCGCTCGCGACGGCGTACAAGACCGCCACGCCGGCCGCCTCGCTGCTCAAGGGTATCTACGGCGGCACCACCACGAGCGATGGACCGGGCACCGGTTACGCCGATCTCTTCGGGCTGGGTGTGTGGGAGGGCACCGTCTTCGCGTTCGCGCGCAAGACGAGCACCAACGCGACGCCGCTGCTTTTGACCATCAACACGACCTCGGGCCAGGGGACCGTGGTCTCGTCGAGCTTCAGCTTCACGAACGGCTGGTCGGGCGCCGGCGTGACGACGAGCGTCTCGGTCACGGTTCCCCCGCCGAAGTAGCTGCCGCGGCCTCTCGCCGGGCGCCTGCGTCCATGACTTCCGGCACATGCCGCGACGGCGTCGCGGCGCGACCTTCAGGGGATGAAGAGGACGCTCCTCCGGGCGACGTTGGTAGGCGCGGCTGCGCTATTGTCCGCAGCATGCGGGGGCAAGGTGGACTGCAGGCGCGACACCGCCGCCGCCCGACGCGGCTTCGGACGCCGTGTCGGAGTCGCGGGCGCCGGACTCGGGCACCGCGGCGGACGCGGAAATCGATGCAGGCCTCGATGCGGCCACGGATGCGCCTTTCTTCCCTTGCGCCACCGGGAGCGCGCCCGCGTCCGAGTCCGGCGACGGATCGACGAAGACGCTTCTCGGCAATCTGCAGTATCCGAGCGGCCTCTGGCTCTGGGGCAACGTCGTCTACTACACGGAGACCGCCGCCCGGAACACGACGTTCGGCGGCGCTCTGCGTCTGTCGTCGTACGACGTTCCATCGATGCAGTCGTCGGTCATCGTGAACGACCCGATGAACTCCGACGCCGTCGTCGTGGCGAGCAACGGAGACATCTACCTCGGCTCTTACAAGAACAGCTCGCCGGGCGGCGACGGCGACGTATCCGTCATCAGTCACGTCACGCACATCGAGACGCAGGTCGTCCACCTCGCCGTCGCCGTTCAGGACATGTACATCGACGACGCCGACGACATCTACGTCATCGGGCCCAATGAGGGCGGACCGCTCCCTGAAGGTGAGCTATCCGCCGCCCTGAGGACTCGTTCCACACGGTCCATTGTGGAACGCTTGCTGGAACACGGCGGGCATCGCGCCCCTCGCCATCGTGCGGGATGAGGCCGACGGCACGGCCCGTGCCTAGGGACGCGCGGCGCGCCGGTCAAGGACCGCCCGCCGCCCCCTTCTCATGAGAATCCTTCTCATCAATCCGCCTTGCGATCCGCGCACCATCGGCCTGCGCAACATGGCCAAGATCGAGCCGCTCGGCCTCGAGCTCCTCGGCGGCGCGATCCGCGGCCAGCACGAGGTGCGGCTGGTCGACATGGAGGTCGCCCCGCGCGACCTGGATCGGACGCTGGCCGAGTTCGCGCCCGACATCGCCGGCGTGACGTCCGAGATCGTGCACCGCACGACTGCGCTCGAAGCGCTACGGCGCGTGCGCGCGCGGCATCCGCGGTGCCTGACGATCGCCGGCGGCCACCACCCGACCATGGCGCCCGAGGATTTCAACGATCCGGTGGTCGATCTGATCGCGCTCGGCGAGGGGGTGGAGACGTTCCGGGAGATCTGCGCCGAGAGGGCGCGCGGAGGCGCGGACTACGAGAAGATCGCGGGCCTCGCGATCCGCCAGCGCGACGGCTCGCTGAAGCACACCGCGGTCCGGCACCTTCCGGTCCACCTCGACGACTACCCGCTCCCCGATCGCACGCTGACCGCGCGCTACCGCAAGCGCTACTACTACCTCTTCGAGCGAAACGTCGCGGCGGTGCGCACCTCCTTCGGGTGCACCTATCACTGCACGTTCTGCTCCGTGCGCGTGTACTCGAAGGGGGGCTTCATCGCCCGCGCGCCGGAGCTCGTCTTCGAAGAGATCCGCGCGCTCGAAGAGGACTTCGTCATGTTCTGCGACGACCACACCTTCATCGACCCCGAGCGCATGCGGCGCCTCGCGCAGATGCTGCTCGATGCGGGCGTGAAGAAGCGGTACTTCGCGTACGCGCGCGCCGACTCGATCGTCGCGCACCGCGACGTCTACGCGCTCTGGGCGAAGGCCGGGCTGTCGATCGTGATGACCGGCCTCGAGGCGATGGACGAGCAGGCGCTCCGGCGATCGGGCAAGAAGATAAGCCCCGACACGAACGAGCAAGCCGTGAGGATCGCCGAAGAGCTCGGCTTCGGGCTGAGCGCGGGCTTCTTGGTCGAGCCGAGCTTCGGCCGCGAGGACTTCGAGCGGATCGATCGCTACGCCCGCGCGCGGCCGTCGATCATCATCACGGAGTACACCGCGCTGACGCCCTTCCCCGGCACGCCGCTCCACCGCAAGGAGCGCCATCGCCTCCTCACCCACGATCTGGCGCTGTTCGACCTTCAGCACTTCGTGCTCCCGACCCGCCTGCCCAGCCGGGAGCTCTACGAGCTGCTGCTCGAGTACTACGGCCGCTCGACGTCGCGCGCCATGCGCCGGCTGCTGCGGACGCGTCCGTCGGTGTTCCTGTCGTCTCACGCCCCGCGGTTCCTCATGGGGATGATGGCGAACGCTCGCGCATTCAAGAAGGCCCACCACCACATCCCCGATCGCCGCCTGCACGAAGAGGAGGCGGTCCCCACGCCGGGCGCCGACAACGCGCCGATCGGATTGAGCAGCTGATGAACACTCGAAGCGACACGCACGCCGAGAACGCCACCAAGCCCGACGGGGCGCTCCGCCTCCGTTACCAAGGGTGGTCGGGGTGCATCGTCCAGGCCCCCCGCGGGTCCGCCGCCTCCCCTCTCGCGTTCGACCCTTCGCCGGGCCTCGAGCTCGAGCCCACCGAAGCGACGCTGCTCCTCACCCATGGCCACTTCGAGCACGTCAACGGAGCGCTCGCGCACCTGCGCCGCGCGAAGCGCGCGCCGGTCACCGTGATCGCATCGAGGCACCTCTGCCGATACCTCGAGCCGCGCTCCGCGGGCCTCCACGATCGCTTCATGCCGGTCGACGTGGGCGCGCGCCTCGAGGCGAACGGCTGGGAGGTGCGCGTGTTCGAGTGGGAGCACATGCCCTTGCTGCCGCCGGGCACCGGTCCCGCGGCGCGTTACCTCTTCAAGCTCATGAGGCACCCGCGTGGGCTGGCCAAGATGGCGCTGGGAGGAGCCAAGGGGCCTCGACACAAGCCCATGCTCGGGTACTGCGTGAGGCCGTCGGGCTCGGGGGGCTGGCTCGTGTACTACGGCGAGGGCATGCACCGGCGCACCTCGCGAGAGCAGCTGCGCGCCGCGCTGGGCGACGAGCCCGTCGACACCCTGGTGTTCGGCGCGGAGCCGGAGGACGCCCACGCGCTGCCGGAGCTGCTCGCCGGGCACGCGGTCGACAGGATGCTCGCGTTCGAGCCGCACCGCCCGTGGCGCGCCGAGTTCAGCCTGCCGCAGCTCGACCTCGCGGAGCTCGCCGCGACCTTGCGAGCCAGGGGGCTCGACGCGCACCCGCTCGCGGCGGGCGAGACCGTGACCCTGCGAGCGCGCTGAGCCTGCGCGACGCCGGTTACTTTAGTCGATGAGGCGCTCGAGGTGTCGCATGCACACGACGCCGCCGCGCTCGCGGTCGTGGACGAAGAGCGACAGCGGCCCGTCGTGCGACGCGACCAGCGCCACGGCCTTGGTGGCCTGGACGAACCCGAGAGCCGACCTGTGGCGCGTTCCGCCTACCTCGCCGAGCCGCTTCTTGGACGTCGTCCTCAGCGGGATCGTGCGCTCGCGATACCACGCCGGCGGCTCTGGCCGGATCTTCGCACCGAAGTCGATGAGCTGGAGCTGATCGTCCATCACGAGCGCTCCGTCGATCGCGCTGAGCTGGCCGATGGAGGCGACCCTGCGATTCAGCGGCTCCTCGAGCTGCTCCTCGTTGAGGAAGGCGCGGATGGCGGGGACCTCCTGCGCGGCCTCGAACTCGGAGAGGCCGGCGGCCTTGCACTCCATGGCGGACCTCTCCATGTCCGCGAGGTCGGCGGAGAGCCCCGCGGCCGGCGACCGGCTTCGTACCAGCCTCGGCTCGAGCGCCTCCAGCCACGCCCTGTTCTGGTGAGGACCGACCAGGAGCGCCCCGCCGCTGCCGTGGCGCCGGATGGCGTCCGTGATCATGAGCACGAGCGCCGCGAGGACCGGGCGTTCGGTGCCGACACGCCCGATGCCGCTCGTGATGAGCTGCATGCACCGGCGCAGGTTGCCGGCCACGACGTAGTTGTCGGGAGGTTCGAGCACGGCGACGTTCTCGAGCCCGTATTTGACGACGACGCGCCCCGGAGCCAGCGCGCGAACCTTCACGCACGGCGGCGGATCGAGGGTGATGCCCCACACGCGCAGGCTCCCGTGGATGCTGCTCACCCCGAAGCGCGACGTCTTGGGGAGCAACGCGGGGGCGATCCGTGCGAGCTCGGCGGGCACTAGCCTCACGGGAGAGGCGAAGTCGATCCGCTCGTTGGGGTCGCACTGCTGCTGGGGCACGTAGGCGAACGAGAAGGACAGCGGGCGGCCCTCCTCTCGACGCAGGCCGGCCCAGAGGGCGGTCTCGACCAGCGCTCGAAGGTCGGACTCCGCGGGAAGAGGCCCAGCGCCGCTGTGTGCGCGCAGCGCGCGCAGCGTCGCGCGAATCGCGTCCTTGCTGACCCCGACGGCATCCATTTCCAGTGCAGCCGCCATGACGCGAACACCGAGGAGTGCAGCCGCCGTGCCGACGTGCGAGCGCGAGAGCGGGCGCGCTCGACCGCGCGCGTCGAGCGGCACGCGCGTGCGCGCTTTGCGGCAGGCTGCGCACTCACTGCGGAGTCGCCGAGGGGACGGCCCAGGCCGCGGTCGCGGCGTCCTCCGAGGCCCGGCCGACCAGCGCCTCGAGGGCGCGATCGATCGAGCCGCCGATCGCCGGCAGCGCGGTGAGCGGACCGAGGCGATCGAGCAGCACCGCGCGGGCGGCGAGCGGCAGGAAGCGCGCGGCAGCGCCGGGGGAACGGGCCGCGCGCGCGGGGGCGGCTAGCAGGAAGGCGAGGTCGGGACGCGCCGGGCGCTGCTCGATCGCGGCGGAGGCGAGCGACTCGTCGAGCAGGCCAGCGCCGAGCATGCGATCGAGATCGCCCGGACCGAGGCCCTGGACGTGGCGCCGGAACGCATCGGAGGCCGCGAGCAGGCCGCCGTGCGCGCCGCGGAAACGCCGCCCGTAGGCCTCGAGGGCTTCAGGCCGGCCGGGATCGTCGTGGGGTCGCACCGCGTCCGCGAGCGCGCGCGCTGCGAGCAGGCCGATGCCGACCCCGCTGCCGTGCGACGAGTAGACCTGGCACGCGGCGTCGCCCACCAGCGCGACGCCGCCCGCACCGAGCGTGGTGTAGGGGCGGCGCAACGGAATGGCGCCGCGCCCTCCGAAGATCCGCGCTCCGAGAAACGGCGCGCCGGCGACGAACCGATCGAGCAGCGCGCCGCCGTCGAGCACGCCGAGGGAGGGGATGGAGCCCGCGAGAACGCCGACCTCCGACAGGTCCTTGCGCGTGAAGAGGGTCAGCGTCGAGTAGCCGCCGGCCACGCCGGAGAAGGCCACGTCGTCCCCTGGGCGCAAGCCGTGCCGCGACAAGAACGCGGAGAGCGCCCCGCGATCACGCACCTCGTACTGCGCCTGAGCGGCCACGCACCGATCGCGCGGCTCGGCGTCGGGACAGGCGCGGGACAAAGCGTCGACGCGCCGTCGCACCGCGCCTCCGATGCCGCTCGCGTCGACAATCAGCCTCGCGCGGGCCGTGAAACGCGCAGACCCGTCCTCGAACGACACCGCCCGTGCTCGCCCGCCCTCGACCGCGACGTCGGCCACGCGACCTTGCCGCAGCAGGGCGCCGGCGGCCTCCGCGCGGTCGACGAGATCGCCGACGAGCGCGCGCATGTCGACGTGCAGGACGTCGACGCCGCGCATGACGACGCGTGCCTTGCCCCCGGGCGCCACGAGGTGCACGGCGCGGTCCTCACCCGTCGCGTGGGACACGAAGAGCGCCCTCGCGCCCGGGGCTCCGAACCCCGACCGCTCGAAGCACCAGCGCGGGATGGCGTTGACCCAGCGCGCGCCCGTGGTGCCTCGCTCGCGCTTGTCGACGAGCATGACGCGCCTGCCGTCGCGGGCGAGCGCGAGGGCGGCGGCGGCTCCAGCGCTGCCCGCGCCGACGACGAGGACGTCGACGTCCTGGAGGTCGCTCACGGGTCGCCCGCCCTTCCCGGCCACTCCAGGATCGCGTTGGGGCCGCTCGCGCCGAGCACCCAGGCGCCGCCGGTTTCTCGCGTGTAGAGTCGATCGAGCGCGGCGCGCACCCGCGAGCGCCCCGGCTCGTCCGGCTCGACACCAAGGCGATGGCAGAGATCGTTCAGGTCTTCGTCGTTCGGCGAGAACTCGAGCAGTCGCTCCGAGCTCGGCACGACGCGCAGGCTCGCGCGGTGCCCGAGCTGGTGGAGCAGCGCCAGCGCTTCGAGCGCCGCCGGCCGCGGCGGCCTCGCCCTTCCGTGCAGCTCCTGCCAGAGCCCGGCGAGCCCGTCCGCCGGAGCTCGCAGGCCGAGCACCAGCACGCAGGAGCGCCGCGTCACGCGTGCCATCGCCTCCACGAATCCCGCAGCATCGGGGACGGCGTACAGCACGTGGACCGAGAACGAGACGTCCACCACCGGAAGGCTGCAGGGCCACGCGGCGGCGACGATCTCGACGCTGGACGCGCCCTCTTCCTCGACACGCGCTTGCATCCGCGCACGCATCGCGGCCGACGGCTCGACCGCGATCACGCGAGCGCAGCGACGAGAGACAGGGACCGCGTGCCGGCCGACGCCTGCCCCGAGGTCGGCCACGACGTCCGAGGGGAGCACACCGGCCGCGATGAGCTCGAGCGATTCGTCTCGGCGCCCGCGGCTCACCCGATCGAAGCGAGCCGCGCGGCGCTGCCAGCGATCTTCGCCGTGAGCTGGCTCGTGGCCGGCGGAAGCGGCCTCCGCGGCCTCTTGCATCTGCCGCCACCGATCGATCCAGTCGATGCCGCCCGCGCGGATGCTCATGGCGCCTTCGCCGCAGTCGCGGCGCGGGCCAGATCCTCGAGGAATCGCGCAAAGGCGCCCTCGTCCGCGGACTCCAGGGTCGCGCAAGGCTCGCCGAGCTCGAATCGCTCCACGACCGAGAAGAGCTGATCGCCGCGCACGACGAGCACCACGATCGCGTGCCCGCCGAGCGCCTCGCGGATCGCGTCGTGGTGCCCTCCCCGTGCGACCTCGAGCTTGCTCACCTCGTCGATGACTACCACGTCCGCCTCGCGCGAG
>DATIQP010000313.1:0-5764 GCA_035470765.1 Polyangiaceae bacterium
TTCATGAACCCGCCGGTCGCCGACCCGTACGCGGTGTACGCGTTCACCACGCCGAAGCTCGTGATGCGGAGCAGCGCGACGCCCGGCCTGTCGGCGTCCATCTCGATGTGCGTCGTCGGCCCTTGAGGCGCCGCGGTGGCGGGCTGCGCGCCGAGGCCTCCCTGCGGTTGCGGCGGCGGCGCTTGCGGCGCCAGCGCCCTCCACTGGATCGTGCGGACCTCGCCGGTCGCCAGCTTGATCGTGACGTGATCACCCGGCACCTTCTCGACCAGCTCGCCCTGCATCACCGTCCCGTCGACCAGCGTGACGCGCTCCTGCGCTGCCTGCGCATGAGCGGCCGACGCCAACGCCAGGGCGGCCACACCCGCATACCAAGCCCTCATGGCTTCTTGTACCATGGGGCCCGTGCGGTTTGCGCTCTCATGTCTCCTGGCGACCGGGCTCGTCCTCGGCGCCTCCGCTGCCCGCGCGCAGCCGCAGACCGACGCGCAGGTCGCCCAGGCGCTCTTCGACGAAGCGCGCGACCTGATGGACAAGCACGACTACGCGCATGCCTGTCCGCTCCTCGAGCGCAGCCAAAAGCTCGATCCCGGCGGCGGCACGCTCCTCAACCTCGCGGTCTGCTGGGAGGGCGCCGGGAAGCTCGCGCGCGCGAACAGCACGTTCGACCAGGCGCTCGCCGAGGCGCAGCACGACGGCCGCCAGGACCGCGTGCAGATCGCGCACGAGCACCTCGACGCGCTCGCCCCGCGCCTGCCGCGACTGCGGCTCTCCTTGCGCGAACGGCTCCCCGGCGTGGTCGTACAGTTCGACGAGTTCGTCGAGGGCGCCGAGGTCCTGGGCGCGCTCACGCCCGTCGACCCCGGCCCGCACCACGTCCGCGTCAGCGCGCAGGGCCGAATTCCCTGGGAGTGGAGCGGCACCCTCGCGGAGGGCGAGAAGCGCGAGCTCGAGGTCCTCCTGCGGCCCGTGCCCCCTCCGGACCCGTGCATCCTGCAACCTTCGTCCTGCGAGCCGCCCAAGCCGGAGACGGAGAAGAAGCTCGCGACCATGTCGTGGGTGCTCGGAGGCACCGCGGTCGCGTCCCTGCTCGCGTCGGCCATCACCGGCGGCGTCGCGCTCTCGGCGAAGAGCTCCTTCGAGGCCAATCCCTGCATCGCCTCGCGCGGGTACTGCAACGATCCGGCGCAGGGCCAGTCCGACTACGATCTCATGCAAAGCACGGCCTGGGCGAGCACGATCACGCTCGGCGTGGCCGTGGTCGCCGCCATCGGCGCCCTCGCGTGGCCGCGCGCCATCGTCCCGAAGAAGACCGGTGCCGCGCTCGTGCTGAGGTTCTAGCGCCAGCGGTCAGTTTGCCGTCGGCGAGCAGTTGTTGACCGGCCGCTGGCTCGAGCTGCAGCCGACCGAGGCCCGGAGGTTGCAGTCGTTCACCGGGGTCGTCAGCGAGCTACAGCCAGTGGAGCTCGAGCTGCAGTCGCAGAATCCGTCGTTGGCGCAGCACGTGCCCCACGCCGAGTTGCACTGCGTCGCGTTGCCGTTGGAGGCGGGCGAGCACGTGCAGTCACCGGTCGAGTACGACTCGCACTTGATGGTCTGACACGAGCAGTAGCTGCTCGGATCGTTCGGGTAGCCGATATCCGCGCAGCAGATCGCGTTCGGCACCGTCGTCAGGTCGCAGCGCGTCGCGTTCTGCGAGGACCCCGCGCTGCAGTTGCACGAGTAGGGCGCGTCGAGGTAGCAGGCGATCGAGAGGCCGCCGTCGAACGCCGTCGCGGGCTCGGCGTTGCACGCGGAGCACCCGTCCACGCACTTGACGAGCGCTGCCGCGGCGGCGTTCGTCGTGTCGACGATGCACGTCCCCGCGTCGGCGCAGGCGTCGATCGACGAGAGCACGCTCCGGCAGCTCGTGTCGGCGCAGCACGCGGTGAGCTCGTTCGCGCAGTTCTGCGTCATGCACGAGCCGCACGCGCTCGTCGGGTCGGACACGCCGCAGGCCGTCGAGAACTGGTCGCCGGTGGGCGAGCTGTCGACGAGCAGGATGCAGCCGACCTGGGCGACCGCGATCGCCGCAATCAGGAGCCGCGCGCTGCTGGCCATCGACCGCAAGGTACCACGTGGCCGACGCCTGCGCGGCGCCGGCGATCAGTTCGGATTGTCCGGGACGATCGTTCCGCAGTTGGTGAAGGCGAGGTTGGTGTCGACACGGAACGTCGAGGCGTCTGTGTGCCGCTCGGCGTGGAACAGCTCGAGGGCGTACTCGTTGCCCTTGGTGATGCCGAGGGCCGTGGCCGACTGGTCGAGATCGATCTGGCTGCTGGCGGCGGGGTGGAGACCGCCGAGATCGATCGCGAGCCTGCCGTTGATGAACACCCAGAGATCGTCGTCGCCCGTGAAGGTGAACGTCTCGCCGCCCTTGTAGACGAAGCGCGTATGCAGCTCGGTCGTGAAGCCGAAGTTGTGCTGCTTCTTGTCGGTCCCGGTGCCCGAGTTGCCCCAGCCGGCGTTGTCGAGCGGGAAGAAGAAGAGGCTCTGGAAGGTGGAGACGTTGCCGTTCGGAACGAACCACAGATAGACGATGTACGGCTCGTTCACGCCCTGCGCGTACCGGTACCACTCGTTGTAAAACGACTGGCTCGTCGTCTGCTGGCCGTACGGACAGGGCCCCGAGGGCGGGTTGGCCTCGCACTGCGACGCGTAGATCGGCTTGAGGCCGCCGAGCGTCGTCGCCACGAGCCCCGTGGTGGGACCGTTGCCCGAGAAGGCCTCGAAATCGGGATGGCCGCCGGACTCGTTCGCACCCTTGAAGTCGCGCACGACGCCCATGAGCACGTTGCAGTTCTGGCCCACGGTGTTGCCGGAGCCGCCACCGCCGTCGGGGTCACCGCTGAGGGGCGCGCCCAGCGCGTAGCCTCCCTTCTCGGTGTGGACCAGGTTGGGCGGCAGAGCGCCCGCCTCCGAGCCCCCGCTGTCTTGGATCGAACCGAACGATGGCGCACCGGCGTCGTTCTGAAAGCCCGCCCCTCCACCATCCGGATTCTGCTGCTGGCCGTTGCTCCCACAACCGGTCACCAAAGCGGCAGCGACTACAGCCAGGCTAATTTTCCCGTACATGGGGTCCTCTTGCGAGCAGGTCTCGTGCCGCCGGGTATCTCCGCCTAACTGCTCACGGAGGTCCTAGCAGAAGTCCGCTTTTGGAGGATCCGCCGAGATCCAGAACAGCCACCTCGGCCGTAAGCGCTGTTCAACGATTGGTCGCGGCTGTACGCCGATTGGTCGCCGCTTGGCCAGACCCTCGCGGTCGGCGTCGCGGCGTCAGTGGGCCGCGCAGGACCAGTTCTCGTCGATGTAGAGGTTCACGCTCGCGCCGAGATCCTCGAAGACGCCCTTCATCCGGTCCGCCGCCGTGTACGACGTCTTGCTTGGCTGAATCGAGATGCGATCGAGCCGCTGCCCCGTCGGCGAGAGGACGTCGACGACGAACGTGCCCACGCCCGGCTTCGAGAACATACCCATGAACTTCCCGGGGTCCCAGGCCGTCCACGTCGGCCGAATGACGAACGTGTTGTCCGACGCTCCGCCCGGCGCGAGGACGGAGCCGTGGCGCTTCTGGAGCTGCGAGACGAACGTCTCCTCGCTCACGCGCTTGTCGCGCTCGAACGAAGCGACCTGGTTGCTGCGCTTCTCCGCGAGGAACTGCGCCTCGGTCTTGTCGCCGACCATCAAGTGCTCGGCGTGCACCGGCTCGACGATCGCGTGGCAGCCGGGCCTCGCGAACGCGCTCGGCTGGGTCCGCGAGACGACGGTGTACTGCCCGCCCGCTCCGCACCCGACCAGCCAGCAAACCCCACACGCGCCCAGGCCCAGTTTGACGAAATCGATGGTCTTCATGCCCTCCCGTCGCCACGACCGCGGACGAGTTGCGTGAAAAGGAATCACCCCAGCGGTACGCCTTCGGCATGCCCCATGCGTCAGGTGAGTGAGCTGTCCTGGATGACTCCATGCCTGACCTTCGCCACCGTCGAGGTACGCTTCCGCGGCTCGGCCTTCTCGGCGTGACCGCGCTCTTCGCGTGCCAGTTCGAGTCGAGCTTCGCACCGGCCATCGGCGACTCCGACGCATCCGTGCCGCGAAACGCACCGAGCGGCTCGCTCTGCCCCGGCGCCGCGGGCTCGGGCTTCGCCCTCCCGCTGGCCGGGAACGTCACGAGGCCGTTCGAACAGTCGATGGGCAGCGTCCCGTGCGCGGCGGGCAAGGGGAGCTACGACTTCGCCCTGATCGACATGGACGGCGATCTGCGTGAGGACCTCGTCGTCACCCGATCGTGCGACGACCCCAGCGTGGGTCTTACGACCTCGTGGCTCGTCTACAGGAGCTCGAGTGCCGGCTTCGGCGCTCCGGTTCGGTACGTCTTGCCGGTCCTCTCCACGGTACCGGGCTGCATCGAAGAGAAGCTCGTGGACGTCGACGGAGATCGCCGTCCCGACTTGCTGATCACCTCGTCGTGCGTCGACCTGAGCATCGGCACGTCGGCGTGGTTGCTGTACGCCAACACCGGCACGGCTTTCGAGCTGGCGCCACGCTCGTTCGCGCTGCCTCCGGCCGGAGCCCCCGGCACCTTCGCGCCCCGCGTCTTCTCCTCGCTCGAGCAGGACACGGCGCAGTGCGACCCGTTTCGTTCGTCCAGGCCCGCGTACGCGTTCTTCGACCTCACCGGCGATCTGAAGCCGGACTTCGTCTTCACCTCGGCGTGCGACGATCCGAACGTGGGCGTCTCGCACTGGCGCGTGTACCCGAGCACGGGAGCGGGTGTCGGCCCGCCGATCGACTTCGCGCTGCCGCCTGGGAGCACGTTCGCCTTCCCGCGCGGCGGCGACTGGGCATGCCGGCCGGCGCTCTCGTCGCCACGGTACTATGTGGTCGACTTCGACGGTGACCTCAAGCCTGATCTCGTCGTGACCAAGAGCTGCTCCGACGTGGTCAACGTCGGCACGAACGACTGGCTCGTCTACACGAACACCGGCACCTCGTTCGTCGCGAGCCCGCGCGTGGTGCCTCTGCCCTTGCGCGGCCTCACCACCACCGCGCCATTCGACCGGCTCGATCAAACTGTCGAGTGCGCGAGCGGCGCAAAGCTCTCGCACACGCTGGTCGACGTGGACGGCGACTTCAAGCCCGACCTCGTCCTCACGCGGGATTGCCTGGATCACCAGGTCGGCGCGCTAGGCTGGCTCGTCTTTCTCAACGACGGCTCGGCGCTCTCGGGGCCGTCGACCTACACGCTTCCGGATGTCCTCGGCGCGACGATGAGCGCCCCGGCCGCTCTCGAGGGCGAGCCCCTGTGCGATACGAGCAGGCCGCGCGCCGCGTTCCGCGCCGAGCACTTCTTCGGACCCGAGCTCGACCTGCTGGTCACGGCGACGTGCAACGACCCAACCGTCGGTCGCACGAGGTGGCTGGCGTATCGCCCGAGCTGCCTCGTCCCTCCGCGCTGACGCTTCACCTCGGCGTGGTACGCATCTTTCAAGGGGTACGTGCATGCTCAGGAGCCAAGTCGTGCTCGCGGCGCTCGCCGCCGTCACGGTCGTGTGCGCAACGACGACCCCCTCCAGCGCGCAGCAGGCGAGGAGCGCGGCCACGTTCATTGGTGCGTTCGAGCGAGCCGAGATCGCCGCCACCCAGTGCATGGACTGGAACGCCTTCCGCGCGCGACTGACGGGCACCTACTCGTCGATCACGCTCGCCGGCTCCCAAGATCCGACGG
>DATIQP010000314.1:0-7118 GCA_035470765.1 Polyangiaceae bacterium
CCGCCGCCGTACGACGTCGTCGCGTCCCACGGGACGGGCACGAGCACCACGCGGCTCTCGTCGGGCGTGTAGGGCAGACCGTAGATTCCGGCGTCGCGATCGGCGGCGGCGTTGGGGTCGAAGGCCATGCCGGCTGGCTTAGCATACGGAGTGCCGCAGGCTCGAGCGAAGCGACGCGCTTCGCGATACCCGACGGGGTGAGAGTTCGGACTCGAACATGGAGGACGGGGCTGGGTGTACCTTGGACGCATGGACCTGAAGGAACTCCGGGAGCTCTTCGAGGAGCGAGGCATCACGAAGGTCAAGCTGGGGGGCTTCGACATCGACGGCGTGCTGCGGGGCAAGTACGTGTCGATGGAGAAGTTCTGGAGCGCGACCGAGCACGGCTTCGGCTTCTGCGACGTCATCTTCGGCTGGGACATCGGCGACGTGCTCTACGACAACGCCCAGGTCACCGGCTGGCACACCGGCTACCCGGACGTGCACGCGCGCATCGATCTCTCGACGTTCCGCGCCATCCCCTGGGAGCCGGGGACGGCGTCGTTCCTGGTCGACTTCGTGAAGGCCGACGGCTCGCCCCACCCCGCGTGCCCGCGCGGCCAGCTGCGAAGGGTGATCGAGCGCGCGGCGAGCAGGGGCATGCACGCCACGTTCGCCGCCGAGTTCGAGTTCTTCATGTTCCGCGAGACGGCGGAGAGCCTGCACCAGAAGGGCTTCCGCGATCTCGACACGCTCAGCCCCGGGATGTTCGGCTACTCCTGGGTGCGCGAGGGCCAGCACAGCGAGCTGTGCCACGCCATCCTCGACGAGATGGAGGCGTTCGACGTCCCCATCGAGGGCCTGCACACCGAGACCGGCCCGGGCGTCTACGAGGTCGCCATCCGCTACGACGAGGCGCTGCGCATGGCCGACAAGGCCGCGCTCTTCAAGAGCGGGATGAAGCAGCTCTGCGCGCGCCGCGGCATCGCGGTGACGTTCATGGCCAAGTGGAACGCCAACCTGCCGGGCTCGAGCGGCCACCTGCACCAGTCGCTCTGGTCACCCGACGGCAAGAGGAACCTGTTCTACGACGCGAGCGCGCCGCACAAGCTGAGCAAGACCGCGCTGCACTACCTCGGCGGCCAGCTCTCGTGCATGCCGTCGATGACCGCGCTCTTCTCGCCCACCGTCAACAGCTACAAGAGGTACGTGCCCGGCGTGTGGGCGCCGCTCACCGCGAGCTGGGGTGTCGAGAACCGCACGTGCGCGGTGCGCGCCATCCCGGGCGACGAGAAGGCCACGCGGCTCGAGTACCGCCAGACCGCGGCGGACATCAACCCGTACGTCGCGATCGCGGCGTGCCTGGGCGGCGGGCTGTGGGGCATCGAGCACGAGGTCGAGCCCCCGCCGGAGTCGAAGGGGGACGCGTCGTCGAGCGACTATCCTTCCCTGAGGTTGCCGCGCTCGCTGCGCGAGGCGACCGAGCGGCTGCGGAGGTGTACGGAGGCGCCGCAGGTGCTGAGCGGGGAGTTCGTGGATCACTACGTGCGGACGAGGGACTGGGAGGCGCGGCAGTATGAGCGCGCGGTGACGGAGTGGGAGCTGCGGAGGTATTTCGAGGGGATCTGAAGCTCGTCGCGCTCGTGCAAGAATAGGAGGGCTGCTATCGTCCGCGTCATGGGACACAGCAAAAAGGCCTCCAAGAACATCACGTCCGCGGAGGAGGCCGTCGAGCTCGCGAACGATGCCGCCGACGCCGCAGGCAGCGACGACTACGCGAAAGCACGGACGATGTTCGAGGCGGCTCTCGGGTACGTGCGTGCCCATGGCGAGGAATGTGCTGCGCTGTCCCTCGACGCAGAGCAGGTCCTGAGAAATCTGGCGATCTGTGCACAGCAGCTCGAGGACTACGAAGCGATGCTTCGGGCAACCACGGAGCTCATCGAGCTCGGCGGTGACGATGGGATCGGCTTGAACGCGATTGCGTTGCATCAACTCGGGCGGCTCGACCTTGCGCTCGAACGAATCGACGAGGCGATTGCCCGCAGTCCCCTCGATGCCGATTGGCACCAGGAGCGCGCATGCATTCTGTTGGTGCAGGGCCGAAAAGAAGACGCGATGCAAAGCGTCGGCGCCGCTCTTGCGCGCGGCATCCGCCTCGAAGATCTCCTGAACGACTCCGATCTTGCGGTGCTCGCGGACGATCCGCGCATCGTCGAGATGACGCGCGCGAAGAAGCACGCCAAACCCGCGCGTTCGCTCTTCGAGCGGCTCTCTCTCTGGCTGCGACTGTTCGCCAAACGCGACGATCTCGAATTCATCGATCCTGCTTCGGGCCAGCCCACACCCGACGCGATGGAAACGAAGAAGGGGGCGGTTCCGCCCAACGCATATCCGCCGGATGCCTACGAGCTCGGAGCCCATGTGACGCGTGTGTTCTTCGTGTGGCGGCACAAACTCGATCATGATGTGTGCGGACATCTCTTCTTGTCGCTCGAGGGCAACGCGGCGGACGTTCACGAGGAGGGAACATCGGCCGTGATTCTCGAGGAGGACGTGCTCGGGACGGGGCTAGCGACCTTCTCGGTCGCAGCGCGCAGAGGGAAGACGACCAAGGCCGCGCCACATCTTCTCTGGAGCCTGGAGGATCGGCGCTCGTTTGCGACCCTCGAGGAGTACCTGACGCAAGGCGCGGCGCGCGCGTTCGTCTATGGCGGCGAAGAGCCCTTCGGGTGCTGGCAGACCGAGCCCGCCGCGGTTTCGCTGGCGCGCTTCAGCGCTCCGAAGTGGACGCTCGACGCGGATCTCAAGAAGGCTCTCGTGGCACGTGGCGCCGAAGAAGCCGAGGCCGATGCTCTGCTTCAGTGGTTGGGGAAGGACGTGACGCTGCTGCTGCCGGCGCCGCAACCACTCGCCTCGTAGGACACTTCACGAAGACGGGCGGGGCGACGCAGCGCTGCACGATGACTACTTCGGGTTTCGGTTCGGGAGCTCGCCGATAGCGTCGCGTTAGAGGGGACGCAGCGCCGCTTCACGTCACGCACCCACGAAAGTGCACCGAGTGCGGGAATTTCTCCTCGACGGAATCGGAGATCTTCCCCGTCGCTCGAATCGAACCGACGCGACGGCGCGGGATCAGGCAATCCTGGATGGGCACGGCCGGTGCAGAAGATCCCATCCATGCGCATCGAGCGCTCGCGCTGGGTCCTCGTCGCGATGGCGATAGCGCTCGTCGGGTGCGAGGCAGCGCCCCTCTCGGCTCAGTCGACCGCTCTCTTCGCGATGGCGTCCCGGTGCGATCCCGCGGACGTGACGGCGACGCAGGAGCCGCGCCGGCCAGGAGCCTCCTACGAGCGCTTCGACGTCCGTGGGTGCGGGCGGCGGCAGCTCTACGTTTGCGCGACGGACGTCGGCTGCATGCGTCCCGAGGAGGTGCCCCAGGACCCGTCGGGCGGCCCGGGCACGACGTTCCCCCCGACGCTCGTCGATCAGGCTCCTCCGACCCCGTAGTGAAGTGGATCGCGACGGGCGACTCGCCCGGGTCGCCACCTCGCGCGCTTCGACGAGCACGTGCTCGTCCTCGGCGAGAGCGGCACAGGCAAGGAGCTCGCGGCCCGGGCCCTCTGGTCGCTCTCGAGCCGCGCGCGCGGGCCGCTGGTCGATCGCAGCGCGGCGACGCTGCCGCGCGAGCTGGTCGAGGCCGAGGTGTTCGGCAACCGCAAGGACTACCCGAACCCCGGCATGCCCGAGTCCGACGGCCTGCTCGGCGCCGCGCGCTCGGGCGTGCTCTTCCTGGACGAGATCGGGGAGATCTCGGCGCCGATGCAGGCCGCGTTCCTGCGCGTCTTCGATCCGGGCGCGAGCTACCAGCGCCTCGGCGATCCGAAGCCGCGCCGCGCGGACGTGCGCTTCGTCTGCGCCACCAACCGCGCCCCCGCGGAGCTGAAGCACGACTTCGCCGCGCGCCTGTCGCTGCGCGTCGAGCTGCCGCCACTCGACGCGCGCCGCGAGGACATCCCGCTCATCGCGCGCCAGCTCGTGCTCGAGGCCGCCGCGCGCAGCCCCGCCGCCGCCGAGCGCTTCGTCCGGCGCGACGGCCCTCGCCCCGAGGTGAGCCTCGAGCCCGCGCTCCTCACCCACCTCTTGCGCCGCGAGTACCCGGCCAACGTCCGCGATCTGGTGCGCGTGCTGCGCGAAGCGATCTCCGCCTCCCGCGACGACACCCTGCGGCTGCCCCCCGAGCTCGACGCCGCGCCGCCCGAGCCCGCACCCACGCCGAGCGAGGCCGACGCGAGCGAGGTGGCGCGCATCCGGGCGACGCTCGACCGTCACCACTGGCACGTGACCGACGCGGCGGCCGCGCTCGGCGTCACGCGCTACGCGCTCGCCCGCGCGATCAAGAAGCACGGCCTCCGCGACGCCCACTGAGCCTCGCCAGCGTGCGCGTAGGTCCCCGGGCCTACGTGAGAAATCGAGGATGCTGCTCGAAGAGTGACAACCAGCCCCACGCCCGGCCATTGGCCAGCGGAGGTTCGCATGCGTGCTTTGGCGGGGCTTGCTTTGACCTTGGTCATGGGCTGTAGCAGCGCGGGGGGAGCTTCGTTCTCCGCTCCCGCGGGGAGTGGGGGAAGCGGCGGGGGATCCGGGGGCGGGGGCAGCTCCTTCGGTGGCTCGAGCGGCAGCGGTTCGAGCGGCGGCTCTGCGAGCACAGGAGGCGACGGCGGCGTGCCGCCGGGCGTCCTCACGGCGGGCGCCTGGGACGACAACCGCAACTACGACTTCTTCACGGCATACCTCAACGCCAACTCGTCGCTCGCGGGTCAGCCCCCGATCGCAAAGGCGGACCGTGACGCGGCCAACGCGCTGTTTTCGGGCACGCGGCCGGCGAAGCAACGGCTCGACGTCGCGATCGTCATCGACACGACCGGGAGCATGGGCGACGAGGCTTCCTATCTGAAGACCGAGTTCGAGAACATCAGCACCGCCATCGCCACGAGCTTCCCGCTCGCCGACCAGCACTGGGCTCTGGTCGCCTACCGCGACACGCCCGCCACGGACCCGGGCGACGCGTACGTCGTCGAGTCGTTCGACTTCACCGCCAGCCTCTCCGGCTTCGGGACGTCGCTCGGGGGCTTGTCGGCGGGGGACGGCGGCGACTACCCGGAGTCGCCGGATCTCGGTCTCGCCCGCATGAACACGCTCGCCTGGCGCGCCGACGGAGACGTGGCGCGCCTCGCCTTCTGGGTCGCCGACGCGCCGCAGCACTCCGACAAGGGCGGGGCGATGGCGCAGGACTTCGCCGACGCCCACCAGAAGGACATTCACATCTATCCGGTCGCGGCGAGCGGCGCCGACGAGCTCACCGAGCTCACGATGCGCAGCGGGGCTCAGCTCACCGGAGGTCGCTACCTCTTCCTCACGGACGACTCCGGCATCGGCGATCCGCACAAGGAACCGTCGATCCCCTGCTACTTCGTGACCAAGCTCGCCAGCGCCATCGTGCGAATGGTCTCGATCGAGCTCTCGGGTGTCTATCGCGAGCCGGATCCGAGCGAGATCATCCGCACCGGCGGCGACCCGCAGGCGGGTGTGTGCAGCACCACCGACGGCGGCACGCTCAGCGTCTTCTGATCGCGTGCGGCGTGCGCCACCTCAGGCGGCCTCCTGCGGTCGTCGCCGCCGTATCAGTGGCCCGGGCTCGTCGACCACACGTCGACGTACCACTCGAGCGCCGCGTCGCCGCCGGCCGTGTAGGGCGGGATGCGCGCGCCGTCGAACGCGGCGCGGACGCACTGGCCTCAGTCGGTCGTGGCGTCGGTCGCATCGCCCGCGGCGTCGCTCGCGTCCGCCGCCGAATCGCTCGACGCGTCGCTGCCGGCATCGGTGAAAGCATCACCCGAAGCGTCCTTGGCCGCATCCTCGAACGCGGCGTCCCATCCGGGATCGTAGAGTCCGATGCCTCCGGAGCTGCAGGAGATCGTAACCCCCGAAGCCACGGCGACGACGGCGAGCAGCATCTTGCGCTCTCGCGCGACACGTTGCGAACTCCCCATCACGAGAGGCTAGCAGTGGACCGTTCGTCGGGCGAGGTCATAGTCTGAGGTGAGGGTGGTGAATGAAGGAGCTCTTCGAGATTGAGTGGTTCGGGGACGCCGCGGAGCGCCACTTCCGCAAAGTTCGCCCCTTCGCGAGCGAGCTTCCGTGGGGAACGATCGACAAGTCGCACCACGCGCCGGAGGTCTTGGAGCGCGCGCGCATCGTCTGGTCGTCGATCGCGCTCTCGGAGTATCACGCGGCCGGCTCCTTCGCGGACGTACTCGGAGCCGTGCTCGCGGCTCGCGCCCCGCTCGACATCGTGGGGATGGCCGGAGACTTCGTGGCCGACGAGTTGATGCACACCGAGCTCGCGAGCCGCATCGCGATGGAGCTCGGTGGCGGCGCGCCCGTCGTGGTCGACTTCGACGAGATGGGGATGAAGCCGAGCGCGCCCGACCTCGATGCGTTCGCGCGAGCGAACGACCTCGTGATTCGCGCGGCTTGCGTCACCGAGACCATCAGCGGCGCCATCGCCGTCGAGACGCGCGCGATCGTGGAACAGCCGCTCATTCGCGCCGTGGTCGAGCAGATCGCGCGCGACGAGGCTCGGCACATGCGCTTTGGCTGGCTCTACATGGATTGGGCCGTCGCCGACATGGACGACGCCGAACGCGCGCGGCTCGGTCGCGTCGCGGTGGCGGAGCTCGCGGCGCTGTCGCCGAGCTGGCGGCGGCGGCCGGGCCCGTCCCACGGCCGCGATTTTGGTTGGCTCGACGTGGACACGTTTCGAGCTCGCATGCGGACGACGATCCTCGACGACATCGTCGCGCCGCTCGAGAAGCTGGGTATCCCAGTCGATCAAGAAGCGGTGCGCCAGCTGCTGTGACGAACCTACCACCACACTCGGAGTGACAGCCCGGTACCGACCGCCAGCGAGATCGTGGGCCGAGATGCGGGTCGCAGCTGGCCCTTCAGATAGCCCGCGTAGCCTCTCGATGCCCCGGTGGGCGCACTGAGGATGTGCGCCTCCGCCAGCACGATCCCGGCGCCGGCGTTGATCGCCGCGTTGATCCAGTGGACGTCGCGCACGCTCGGGTCGGCCG
>DATIQP010000315.1:0-9651 GCA_035470765.1 Polyangiaceae bacterium
ACCCAGGAGGGCGACGAGCTCGGCTTCGTCGGCGGCGGCCGCGTCTACAAGACCAACCAGTGCTACGACGACATGCCAACGCTCGCGCGCGAGTCGCACTCGCGCGACCCGTCCGGCAAGCAGTGGCGGACGCACTGCGCGACGCCGGCCGGCGATCCGCGCCGCGCGACGATGAACACGCTCGTCGCAGTGACGAGCGACAAGCACATCGACGTCTTGGAGACCGGCCGGTACGAGATCTCGCTCGCCGACGGCAAGTGCACGGCCGACGTGAAGCGCACGCGCTCCTACGATCTGGTGCAAGCGGTCGCGCCGGCGCCGACCGTCACGGCGACGGCGACGGCGACGGCCACGGCCGCACCCAAGTGCGAGCACCCGGGCGAGGCGGCGCGGCTCGAGGTCCGGCCTTCACGCAAGCTCATGAAGACGGGCGAGACGTTCACGTTCCACGCGCTGGTGCTCGATGCGAGCGGGTGCGCGACCCAGACGCCGACGACCTGGAGCGTGGAGGGCGCGACGAGCGGCGTGACGGTCGACGGGAGCGGGACGGTCGCGGTCGCCGGGGACGCGCCGGAAGGCAATGCGACCGTGGTCGCGACCGCGGCCGGCAAGAGCGCGAAGGTGACCATCGAGGTCTCGTCGCCCGCGCACTACGCCGACCTGCTCGCGAGCTCCGGGCTGAACGCGGCGGGCGAGAGCGACGCCGCTTCGACCGTGGTCATCGCGACGTCTTCGATCGGCGGGGCTGACGCGAAGACGGAGGACGGCTCCAAGCGCCGCCGAGCGGTCTTCATCGCCGTCGTGGTGGGCGTGAGCGTCTTGCTCGGCATCGTGGCGCTCTTCGCGCGCCGTCGATCGAAGAAGGCCGCCGCCCTCGAGCGCGAGGCACAGGAGCGCCACGAAGAGAAGATGCGCGAGTTCGACGATCGCCAGCGCAAGCGCGCCGAGGAGCACGCGGCTCAGGTGCGCGCGCACGAGGAGAGCGTGAAGCGCGCCGAAGAGGTGAAGGCGCGTCGTACGACCGCGGGGGCGATGGAGTGCCCCTCCTGCCGCCGCGAGCTCCCGTCGGGCAGCCAGTTCTGCCCGCACGATGGGAGCAAGCTCGTCCCGCAAGGCCGAGCCGGGGCTCCCCTCGGCAACATCTGTCCGGTCTGCCGGCGCGGCTACGACGCGCAGACCAAGGTTTGCCCCGCCGACGGCGAGGAGCTCGTCCCGCAGGCGGTCTACGCGGCGACGGCTGCGCCACCGCCGACCAAGCCGAAGGGCAAGATCTGCCCGACCTGCGGCGGACGCTTCGAGGGCGAGGCGGCGTTCTGCGGCAAAGACGGGACAGCTCTGGTATTGCTGAATTGAACGCCGCGCCGCACGCTCGAGGCGAAGCCGAGGGGGGGACGTCGAAATCACAAACACTCGTCGCGATCCCGTCGTCCAAGACCACGAGGCGCATCGGATGCCCATGTCGCCTATGTGCCTACCCCTGGTCGCCGTCGCGCGTCGCGTGCCGTCGGTCGAAAAGTCTATCGGTGGCGACAGCTTGATCCTGCCGGATCCTGGTCGCTATACTTTCTTTTCACTCTCCACTCAGGCTCCAAGGACCAAAACGCCGTGAAAATTTCCTGCCAGTCGTGCCAGGCCAAGTACACCATTGCCGACGAGAAGGTCCTCGGCAAAATCGTCAAGATCCGCTGCAAGAAGTGTGGCGCGACGATCGTCATCAACGGCAACGAGCAGGACGCAGCCACCTCCGCATACGATCCGTCCGCGCAGGCGGCTCCGGCGGCGGCAGGGGGTGGCGGCGGTGTCTACGACTACACCGCGCACTCGGGGGGTGACCCTTGGACCGTGAACGTCAGCGACGGCGATCAGCGCAGCATGACGTCCGGCGAGCTCGTGGCCGCGTTCCAGACCGGCACAGTGAACGAGGAGACCTACTGCTGGAAGGACGGGATGTCCGACTGGTTGCCGCTCCGAGAGATCCCGGAGCTTTACGCTGCGTGCACCGCGGGCCCGCAACCGACGATGAATCCGGACGTCAGCGCCTACGATCCACAGCAGCAGCCTCCGCCCGCCGACGACCAGCCGACGCAAGCCGGGTTCAGCTCGCTCTTCGGTGGGGCGATGGGCGGCCAGCCTCAGCAACCCCAGAACGGCGGCGGGGCGCTCTTCGGCGGCGGTGACGCGATGGCAGCCCCGGCGGCAGCGGCGGCTTCGGCGCCCGCGGCGGCTCGTCGCGCTGGCGGTCGTGGAGGGGGTGGGGCGGACCTGTTCGGCAGCGCTGCGCAGGCCGGCAGCGAGCAGGAAGTGATGACCAGCGCGTCGGCGAACCCGCAGCCCGTGGCCGACGACAAGATGACCGGCTCGCGCAACGAGAACAGCGTGCTGTTCTCGCTCGCCGCGCTCACGTCGAGCGCGCCCGAGAAGAAGCAGGCTCCGCAGACGACGGAGGGCTCCGGCCTGATCGACATCCGCGCGCTCTCGGCCTCGATGGAGACCAAGGGCGACGGCGGCAAGAAGGTCGACGACATCATGAACCTCAGCGGCGGCGGCGCGTTCAGCGCGGCCCTCGCCGCGCCGGTCCTGGCCCCCGCGCCGGCCGATCTCGGCACCGGCTACGAGCTCAGCGAGCGCAAGAAGAGCAACATGCCGCTCGTGCTCGGCATCATCGGCGGCTTCGTGATCGTGGGGCTGCTCGCCTCGGTGGGCGTCTACATGGCGCTCGCGAAGAACGGCTCCAGCGCAGTGGCCGCGGTGACGGCGACCGCGCCGACGCCGACCGCCCCTGCGTCCGACACGGCGGGCGCGGGCGGGGGCGCTGCCGGAGGCGGCGCGCTGGCCGCCGCGGATCCCGGGACGGGCGCCAAGCCGCCGGATGTCGGTCAGACGAGCGGCGGCGCGAAGGCCCCGACCGGTGGCGGTCACGCCAGCGGCGGCGGTGGCGGTGCCGCGCACGCGGGTGGCGGCGGTGGCGGCGGTGGCGGCGGCGCAGAAGCTCCTCCGCCGGCGACGCATGGCGGCGGCGGGTGCGCTCCCGGCGACCTCGCCTGCGAGATGGCGAAGTCGGCTGGCCAGCCTCCGCCGAGCACCGGTGGTGGCGGCGGTGGCGGCGGCGGCACTGCACCGTTCGACAAGGGCGCGGCGGCTGCTTCGCTCGGCGGCATCGCGTCGTCGGTCGGCTCTTGCAAGAAAGACGGCGGGCCCACCGGCTCAGGCCACGTCAAGGTCACCTTCCAGCCGAGCGGCAGCGTCTCGTCGGTCGAGGTCGACAGCGGTCCGTTCCCCGGAACGTCCGTGGGCGGCTGTGTGGCCGGCAAGTTCCGCGGGGCGCACATCCCGGCGTTTTCGGGCGGCGCGGTCACTGTCGGCAAGAGCTTCGTGATCAACTGAGCACGGCCATTCCGTGCGCGGCATCCTGCTCCTAGTCGTGATCGGCGTCGTGTTCTTGCTCGGCGTCCGCGTCGGGTTCTCCCTGCGTGGGCGCACGCTATTGCGAGGCCGCCCGCAAAAGTGACCGCCTGCCCGGCGGGCACTACACTTGGTGGGTGCGCGCGCGCGGAAAAGCCTCGCTCCTGGTGCTCTGCGTCGCGACGTCGGCGTGGGCGGGCGGACCCGCACCGCCGGTGACGCCCGTGGAGCCTGCGTGGAGCTGGGCGGGGGCGAGCACGGGCATGGCCGCGGTCGCGCCGGGCTCGCTATCGGATCGCGAGAGCGAGCTGTCGAGCAAGTGTGGCGTCTCCGAAGAAGCGCTTCGTCGCGTGGCGCAGCGGCTCTTGTTGCGCAAGACGCTGAACCTTCCCTACCTCGATCTCGACGGCCTCACCTTCGCGCAGCGCGTGAACGGCGAGCCGCACGTCTGGCCCCGCGCGTGGATCGTCTCCGGCCGAGCGATGGACCACGAATCGACCGTGAAGAAGCTCGAGGCGTGGCGGCAGAGCTTCCACGACATTGGCGAGCGGCGCTGCGGTCTCGCGTCCGGGTACGCGCCGGACGGGACGCAGATCGTCGCCGCCATCGCGCTCGACGCGGTGGCCGATCTGGTGGCGCCCGTCCCGGTCCGGACCCATGCCGGCTCGTGGCTCTCGGTCGAGGCGCGCATGCTCGTGCCCGCCACGGGCGCGCACGTGGTCGTCGTCGGGCCGGGAGGCGAGCCGCGCACGGTGCCCACGTCGTTCGATGGCACGAACGTGCGCGCGCGCTTCGCGCCCGAGCGCCCAGGCGCCTTCACGGTGCAGGTCGTCGCCGACGTCGCGACCGGGCCGCGCCCCGTGCTGGAGGTCCAGACGTACGCGGACGCGGAGCCGCCGCAGCAGATGCCCAACCTCGCCGCCCCGGGCGAGGTGGCGGCCACGGGCGTCGCCGACGAGCGCGACGCGCTCGTCCGGATGGTGCAGGCGCTTCGATCGCACGAGGGCGTTCCGCAGCTGCGCCACGACGCACGCCTCGACGCGATCGCCGCGGCGCACGCGCAGCGCATGAAGAACGCCCACACCATCGGCCATGACGTCGGCGACGGCGATCCCGCCCAGAGGTTGCAGAACGCAGGCCTGTCGGCCGTGGAGGCTGGCGAGAACGTGGCGCACGCGCAGAACGTGCTGCTCGCGCACCGCGCGCTCTGGCAGAGCCCGTCGCACCGCGCGAACCTGCAGCGCGCCGAGTACGACACGCTGGGCGTGGCGGTGCTGGGCGACCCGGACGGCAGCGTGTGGGTCGCGGAGGTCTTCGCGCGCGGCCTGCGCTAGAACCTCAGCGCGAGCCCGAGACCCGCGTAGCCCGCGCCCACCGCCGGCACGACGAAGAACGCGGCGTGCGTGGGGCCGGTCGGCTCGAGGAAGTGCCACACCAACCCGCCGACGAGCGCGGCTCCTCCCACGGCCGTGAAGATCACCCCGAGGACGTTCATCGTGCGCTCGCCGTCGAGGTTCGTCTGGATGTTCGTCGGGTCGACGCCCGCGGGGCAGACGACGGTCGCTCCGACGGTGCAGCCCTTTGCGGCCGACTCGCTCGCAACGTCGTCGTGCGCCTTGATCGCGCCCACGAACGACAGCACTCCGATGGCCGCCACTCCGGCGCCCACGCCGGCGACGACCCACGGGGCGGCCGTGTGGTGGCGCACCTCGGACGGGGCCGGGCCGCGATCGTCCGCGCGCGCCAGCGCCGGCACGAGGCAAGAGAGGGTCAAGGCGACTCCGAAGGCGATGCGCACGGCGCGCTGCTTCGCAAGCGACGTACCGAGACCGACTTGGCGAGCAGCTCGAATCTGGCCCGCGCGCGCGTCCGCAGCGCCTGCGCGATCTACGAACGAATTGCGCATGAACGAAATTGCGCACGAGCACGCGCGGATGTCTTTATGCCGAGAACATGGTAAGTACTGAACATCCCTCACCCTGAGCCAGGGGCCAAGCGGTGTCCGAGTTGCACGAAGACGAGTCTCGCCGGACCGAAGCGCTTGCCCGCGTGGGCACGACGCTTCGTGGCAAGTGGCGCCTCGATGCTCTGCTCGGCCTCGGAGGGATGGCCGCCGTCTACGCCGCCACGCACCGCAACGGCATGCGCGGCGCGGTGAAGGTCCTCGATCTCTCGCTCTCGCGGCTGGAGACGATGCGCGAGCGCTTCCTTCGAGAGGGCTATCTCGCCAACAAGGTCGACCACCCGTGCGCCGTTCGCGTCCTCGACGACGACGTCGCGGAGGACGGCTCGGCTTTTCTGGTGATGGAGCTCCTCAAGGGCAAGACGCTCGAGGATCTCGCGCAGGATCATGGCGGCAACCTTCCCGCCGAAGAAGTGCTCGCCTACGCGTGGCAGGTCCTCGACGCGCTCACGGCCGCGCACGCGCTCGGCATCGTCCACCGCGACATCAAGCCGGACAACCTGTTCTTGACCGAGCATGGGCTCATCAAGATCCTCGATTTCGGGCTCGCCCGCATGCTCGAGACCCAGCGTACGACCACGTCGACGCAGTCGGGCGTCTCGATGGGGACCCCGGCCTTCATGTCGCCGGAGCAGGCGCGCGGCCGCTGGGATCTCGTCGACGCGCGCAGCGACTTGTGGGGCCTGGCCGCCTCGATGTTCACGCTGCTGACGGGTCGCCTGGTGCATCAAGATCACGAGACCGCCGCGGAGATGATCGCGGCGACCTTCATGCAGCAGGCGCCGTCGCTGAGCTCGGTGATGTCGGACGCGCCCGCGGAGCTGATCTCGGTCGTCGACGGCGGCCTGCGACTCGAGCGGGACCTGCGCTGGGCGAGCGCGGTGTCGATGTCGGCGGCGGTCGCTGTCGCCTACCAGGTGCTCACCGGCTCGGAGGTTCCACGCACGCCCAGCATTCCGCCGCTCAGCGCGCCGCTCGTCTCGAGCCGGCCGCCTGCGTCGCGTCCTTCCGGGGAGGTTTCGCGCCCGTCCGGAGACCCCGTGCTCTCCTTCTCGCCGAGCTGGTCGCAGCGGCCCCGCCTTCATAGCGACGTCTCGCCGACGGTGCCGCCGCCGCCGGCAGCGGGAAAGTCACGCTGGATCATCGGAGCCGCCGGAGCGGCGGTGGCCCTCGTCGCGGTCGGCGCCGTCGTCGTGCTCGCTCACCATCAACCGAGTCGAGCCGCCGCGATCGCGCCGTCGTCGGCGCCGGTCGCGCCGCAGTCGCCGGCCCGCCCCGAAGCCCCCCCGTCCGAGTCGGAGCCGCAGCCTGCGCCGGTCGCGCTCTCTGCCGCGCCCGGCAGCACGTCGCATTCTCACGCGGGCCCGAGCGTCGCGAAGACCAAGCCGCGGACGGCCGGGCACGCGGCGAAGGCAGCAGGCGTCGCGCCTCCGCCGCCGATCGCCAGCGCGTCGGCCGCGCCGGGCCCGAACCTCTTCGACCGCCGCTACTGATGAAGGGTTTGCGCGCCTTCGCGAGCGTCGTCGTCGCCGTCTCGGCCAGCGCGCCCGCGTGGGCGCAGCAGCCGCACGACCCGGTCGCGGCCGAGGCGCTCTTTCGCGAGGGCCGCGCCGCGGCGGACGCGGGCAACCTCACCGACGCGTGTCCCAAGTTCAAGGCGAGCTACGGGCTTGATCCCGCGCCGGGCACGCTGTTCAACCTCGCCGACTGCGAGGAGCGCGTCGGACAGCTCGCCGCGGCGTGGCAGCACTTTCATCAGCTGCTCGATCAGCTCCCCGCAAGCGACGACCGCCGCCCCTACGTGCAAACCCACAGCCAGCAGATTGAGCCACGGGTTCCGCGCTTGCGCGTCGTGCTGGCGGCGGGCGCACCGCCGGGCACCGAGGTGGTGCGCGACGGAGAGCCGCTCGCGGCTGCGCTGCTGGGCGTGGCGGTGCCGGTCGACCCGGGTGCGCATCGCCTCGTCGTGCACGCGCCGGATCGCGTCGACAAGGTCTACGAGCTGAGCCTCGCCGAGAAGGATCAGCAAGACCTCGAGGTGACCGTCGGCCCGGTCGTGCCGCGCACGGTCGCTCCGCCCAAGCCCGTCGTCGTCCACGTCCCCCCTCCGCCCAAGAGGGCGCCTCCGCTTCGCACCGTCGGCTTCGTGGTGGGAGGCGTGGGTCTGGTGAGCGCCGCAGTAGGCGCTGTCTTCGGGGGGCTGGCGCTCTCGGACAACGGCGAGAGCAACGCGTCGTGTCAGGGCAGTGTGTGCTCTTCGCAGCAGGCCGTCGATCTCCACGAGCGCGCGAAGACCGAGGCGCTCGTCGCCGACATCTCCATCTTCGGCGGCGTCGCGCTCGTCGCCATGGGCGCGGTGTTCGTGCTCGCGTCGCGTCGTGCGGAGATGCACGTCGTGCCCACGGTCGGCACGAGCGGCGCCGGCCTCGTGCTCGTGGGGGCCTTCTGATGGCGGTGCGGCGAGCGCGTCTCTGGGGGGTGCTCTCGGTGGGGCTCGCCGGAGCGACCGGCTGCTCGCTGCTCGTGGGCACCGAGACGCGCACGCTGGGCGTGGACGGCGGTGGGACCGACGCGGCCGGCGACGAGCTCGCGCCGGACGCCGGCGCCGACACGTCCGACGACGCGAACGACGCCGCGGCCCCCCTCGACGCGGCGTGCGGCGCCGCCTGCTTGTCCCAGGCTCAAACGTGCGGCCAGAGCTGCGTCGCCGTCTACACGACCTGCGCGGCCAACTGTGGCAACAGCCCCCCCTGCAAGACCGGGTGTGCCACGAGCGAGTCGGCGTGCTTCGGCAACTGCGACAGCAGCTGCACGGGCTGCATGAGCGGCGCCGGCTGCGCCAACCAGGCGTCCTGCGCGGACGCCTCGCACCCGTAGCTACTTCTTCTGGGCCTGGTTCGCGTCCGCCTGCTCGAGGATCTTGAACTCGACGCGGCGGTTCTTCGTCCGCAGCTCCGGCGTGGCGTTCGCCTCGGCGATCGACTTGCTCGAGTCGACGGGCCGGTCGGGGCCGTAACCATGGGCCTCGAGCCGCTTCTGGTCGATGCCGTGGTCGACGAGCCACTTCATGACCGACTCGGCGCGCGACTGCGACAAGCGCCGGTTCAGATCGGCCGAGCCGGTGTTGTCCGTGTGGCCATCGACGGAGAGCCGCTTGATCTGCGGGTTGACCTTGATGAGGTTCGCGACCTCCTGGAGCATCTGGAAGCTGTCCGGGAGGATCGTCGCCGACCCGACCGCGAAGTGGACCTGCTGGACGAACTTGATGACGGAGCCTTCCATCACGTAGGTCGTCGGGCAGCCGTTCTTCTTCGGATCGGTGTTGCGCGGGCCGGGCTGCTTCGGGCAGGCGTCCTCGGTGTCCGGGACGCCGTCGGCGTCGGCGTCGTCCTCGGGGCAGCCGTCGCCGTCGTCGATGCCGTCCTTGTCCTCCGGCTGATCGGGGCACTTGTCGTACTGGTCGGGGATGCCGTCGCCGTCGCGGTCCGGCAGGGCGGGGCAGCCGTCGTCCGGCTCGCTGCCCTTGTGGTCTTCCTTCTCCATCGGGCAGGCGTCGAGGTCGTCGGGGATGCCGTCGCCGTCGCTGTCGTCGCCGTGCTCGCTGCGCCACTTCTCGCGCATCGCCTCGCGCTTGTCCTTGTCCGTCTGCTTGGCCTCGGAGCCGGGCAGCGGGATGTAGACGCCGACGGCGGCGAAGACGCGGAAGTCGGGCGCGCCGTAGCCGGGGACGACGAGCGAGCCCGCGGTCAGCCCCGTCCACCAGTGCTGCGACGGGCCGAACTTCATGCGGCCCTCGGCGTTCCACTCGATGGGGGTGTTGTTCAGCGTGAAGGCGGTGTTGCCGGTGACGCTGTCCGAGTAGATCCCGGTCTGGCCGAAGATGTTGAGGCCTATGCGGTAGCGGCCGTCCTTGAAGGGGATGAAGGCGCCGAGCGCCCAGCGCCACTCGTTGCTCACGCCGAGGCCGTCGTTGTTGACCGGATCGTTGAGCGAGTGGCGAGGCCGGAACAACACGCCCGTGTTGAACATCAGGACGAGCGGGCGGAAGTCGTACTCGGCGTTGACCGCGAAGAGTGCGGAGACCGAGTCGTCGCCGCCGAACGCGGCGTTCGTGCCGGTGGGGGCGAAGACGCTGATCTGCCCGGCGATCGCACCGCGAAGGTTCGGTGTACGCCACGCGACCACACGGGCGTCGAAGCGCAGGTCGTCCGCGGTCGGGCCGCTGGTGGACACGGGCGTGGTGGTGACGCCGGGCCGCAAGAACGCGCTCGTGTAGTTCGGGTTCT